>NZ_CP075691.1:3300000-3405000 GCF_020026305.1 Streptomyces sp. 135
CCACGATGTCGCGCATGGTGTGGCTGCGGGCCTGGCCGAGCGCGGCCATCAGCGCGCCGTCCCCGATCACCGGCAGCTTCTCGCCGCGCAGATACGCGGTGATCTCCGGGCGCATCAGGTCGTCCTCCACGCCGAGGACCTTGCGGCCCTTGGAGCGGATGACGCGGCGGCGTACGACACGGCCCGGGTCGACCGGGGTCGAGCGGTAGAAGGGGGCGGCGGCGGGCGCACGCCAGTCGATGACGAGCGGGGAGTAGTCCGCGTCGAGTACGCCGATGCGCCCGATGTGCAGCGTCTCCGCGATCTCGGCCGTGTTGTCGTCCGTGATCGCGCCTTCGGCGGGCTCCACGGCCGTGTACGCGCCGTCGGGGCCCTTCTTGCCGTCCTTGCCCTGGAGCAGGTCGATGCGGCCGAACAGGAAGTCCTCGAACTCGTTGTTGAGCCGGTTGAGATGGACACCTGCGCGGAAGACCTGGGCGTCGCGCTCGGCGAGCGCGCCCGGCGTACCGACCTGGGAGCGCTTCGCGGCGTCGTTCATCAGGAACTCGGCCTCGTGGATCTTCTCCTCGAGACGTCGGTAGACCTGGTCGAGATGGTCCTGTTCGACACTGATCTCGCGGTCGCGTGTGCCTGACGGCATCACTGCGTTGGCGTCGGCCACCGAGGCCCCTTTCGAGCGTGCTGCTGCCCCTGTTGAGCAGCCGTCCACCGTACGCGAAAGGGACCGCGCTTGTGCACCTGGCCGCGCCTACACGTCGACCTCGACCAGGCGCTCGCCGTCGAACGTCGTCACCTCGAAGTGGTCGATGTCGTTGCGGTCCATGGCGGCGCCCCCGTGGACGTACAGCGGACCGCGCGCCCACTTGTCCGGACTGTCCTTGATGCCGTAGCCCCACTTGGGCACCGACCAGCTGGTGACCGTCTCCTTGGTGCCGTCCTTGCCGACGGCGACGAGGGAGCACTTGAGCGGTCCCTTGACGTTCTTCAGCTCCAGGACCGCGTGGGTGCCCCAGGCCTTCTTCTCCGTGCCGACCGTGGCGCTGACCTTGGTCGAGGGGTCGGTGGCCGCCTTCTTCTCGTCCATGTGGTGGAAGAAGGCGTCCTCGGCGGGGCTGGTGGGGTGCGGGTCCGCGGCGAGGTTCTTCGGGCCGCTGCCGTCGTCGCCGGTCACCGCGAGGACGGTGAGGGGGCCGCCGACGATCAGCGCGACGGCGGCCGCGACGAGGAAGAGGCCGCGCCTGCGCCGCCGCTCGCGCGTGCGCGACACCTCGCCGAGGAGGCGGTCGGCGAGGCGCGGGCCGGGCGCGCGGCGAGCCGTTCGCCGATCTCCGGTGCGCCGCGCCCGCCCGGGAGGCCGGCGAGCGCCGCCAGCATCGGCTCCACGGCGGAGAAGTCCTCCAACTGCCGCGCGCAGGGCTCGCAGTCCGCGAGGTGCGCCTCGAACCACGCGCTCTCGGCCTCGTCCAGGACGCCGAGGGCGTAGGCGCCGACGGCCTCGTGGACGGTGTCGTCCCGCCACGCGCCGTGGTGGTCGTAGGACCCGGTCATGCCTTCACCCCCCGCTCCTCCAGTGCGAGCTTCATCGAGCGAAGCGCGTAGAAGACCCGTGAGCGGACCGTGCCGCTGGGAATGCCCAGCGTCGCGGCCGCCTCGTTGACCGTACGCCCTTTGAAGTACGTCTCGACAAGTACCTCCCGGTGCGCGGGAGTCAGGTCCTCCAGGGCGTCGGAGAGCGTCATCAGCCACAGTGCCTTGTCGATCTCGTCCTCCGCGGGGATGACCTCCAGCGGCGACGGGTCGACCTCCTGCGGCCGGGCCTGCCGGCTGCGGTGGCCGTCGATGACGATGCGCCGGGCGACCGTCACCAGCCAGGGGCGTACCGAACCGGTCGCCCGGTTGAGCTGTCCGGCGTTCTTCCAGGCACGGATGAGCGTCTCCTGCACCACGTCCTCGGCGCGCTGCCGGTCCCCCGCGACCAGCCGCAGCACGTACGCGAGCAGCGGTCCCGCGTGCTCGCGGTAGAGCGCGCGCATCAACTCCTCGTCCGGCCCCGGCGGGCGCCCGAGACGGTGCCGGGGCGGCCGCGGTCGTTCATCGGCCACAGCGGAATCCTTGCGCACGTCTGCCTCCGGTGTCCGCGCTTCGGGCGGGTCGGGTGGGTCTCATGCCGGAGGTACGTACGCGAAGCCCCAGGTGTTCAACGCCGCACGGCTCGGCTCCGGTTCACGCCCGGGCGAGCGCCGCCCTGCGGCGGTGGCGGGCCACCCGTTCGCGGTTGCCGCAGACCTCGCTGGAGCACCAGCGGCGGCGGTGGCCGCGGGAGGTGTCGAGGTAGACGATGGGGCAGGTGTCGCCCTCGCACTGGCGCAGCAGGGCGCGGGCCACGGGGTCGGTGAGCAGGTCGACGGCGTCCCTGGCGACGCCGGCGAGCAGTGCCGCGCAGGCCGGGTCGTCGCGCAGGACGCGGGCCAGGGAGCCGTCGGCGGTGCGCACCGCGCGGGGGGCGGGGGGCGCGGCCGCGGCCAGCGCGTTGACGTGCTCCAGGGCGTTGTCGGCGGGCCGCTTCTCGATTTCGCCGAGTACCAACTCAGCGACGTGAGCCCGCAGTTCGCGAAACGCGGTGAGCCAGCCCTGGTCCGCGCCGGGCAGCGGGGCGCCCGGCGGGACGAGACCGGCACCCGCGAGCCAGGCACGCAGCCTGCGTACGGAGTCGAGCCGTTCCACGGGGTGGTTCGTCGCCACGAGGTCCAGACAGCTCCGCCCGGAGTCGAATCGCAGCTCGTACGGGGCCGGGGCCATGCCCAACGCCATGCGCCTGTCACCGCCTTGGGGGTACCGGTGAGTGAATGCCGTCGCCTACCCCCTACAGTGCACGCCGCCCGGCGGGTCCGGAACCCCTCCCACCGGCACACGTCCGACGAGCCGTCAGATCCGCTGTCACTCCGCGTACTTGGACTCCGCCGCCGGGTCGATCGCGAGCCGGTAGCCCCGCTTGACCACCGTCTGGATCAGCTTCGGCGCGCCCAGGGACGTACGCAGCCGCGCCATGGCCGTCTCCACGGCGTGCTCGTCGCGGCCCGTGCCGGGCAGCGCCCGCAGCAGCTCCGCGCGGGCCACCACCCAGCCGGGGCGGCGGGCGAGGGCGCGCAGCAGGGCCATGCCGGCGGGCGGCACGGCCCGCAGCTCCTCGTCGACCAGGACGGCATGGCCGCGGATCTCCACGCGGTGCCCGGCGATGGGCAGCGCCCTGGCACGGGCGGGCAGCTCCTGGCAGAGCAGCTGGACGAGGGGGCCGAGCCGGAAGCGTTCGGGCTGGACGGTGTCCACGCCGCGCGACTGGAGCGGCAGCGCGGTCACGGGCCCCACACAGGCGGGCAGCACGTCATGGCCGAGGGCGGCCAGGAACTCCTCCACCATGCCCCGCTCCTCGGCGCGGGCCAGCAGCGACGCGGCGGCGGGCGCGCTGGTGAACGTGAGGGCGTCGACGCCCCGCCCCACCGTCGCGTCGAGCAGCCGGTCCACGGGCGCGAGGTCCTCCGGCGGCAGCCACCGGTAGACGGGCACGCCGACGACCTCCGCCCCCGCCGCCCGCAGCGCCTCGACGAAGCCGGGCAACGGTTCGCCGTGCAGTTGCAGTGCGATGCGGCGCCCGGCGACGCCCTCGCCGAGCAGCCGGTCGAGCACCTCCGCCATGGACTCGGACGAGGGCGACCACTCCTCGGTGAGCCCGGCGGCACGCACCGCGCCCTTCACCTTCGGGCCGCGGGCGAGCAGCTCGACCCCGCGCAGGCAGCCGAGCAGCGCCTCGCCGTACCCCCAGCCGTCGGCGGCCTCGATCCAGCCGCGGAACCCGATGGCGGTGGTGGCGATCACGACGTCCGGGGCGTGGTCGATCAGTTCCTTGGTCGCCGCGAGGAGTTCGCTGTCGTCGGCGAGCGGCACGATGCGCAGCGCCGGGGCGTGCAGCACCGAGGCGCCGCGCCGCTGGAGCAGCGCGCCGAGCTCGTCGGCGCGCCGGGCCGCGGTCACGCCGACGGTGAATCCGGCGAGGGGTCCGTGCGCTGTCGGGGAGTTCGATGGGGGCGCGTGCATAGGTCTGTCTCGTCTCGGCTGTCTCGTCGACCGTCTCGGCTGTCTCGTCCCGGCTGTCTCGTCTCGTTTCTTCCCGCTCGTGGCCGGCGGCGGACGACCGAGCCTGCCAAGGGTGCGTGACAGGCCCGGTTCACGACGATGTCCGCCGTGTTACGTCACACCTCGGCGTAGCTGAGCTGCGACTTCACGTCCGCATCGGCCCCGGCGGCCGTACGGCGGACCGCCTTGCCGCGAAGGTATACGGCCCAGGTGACCACCGAGCACACCCCGTAGAAGCCGAGGAACGCCACGAACGCCCCCGTGCCCGACCCCACGGTCTGGAAGGACTGCCGCAGGGCGAGGTTGATGCCGAGCCCGCCGAGCGCGCCGACCGCCCCGATCAGCCCCATCGAGGCCCCGGACAGCCGCCGCCCGTACGCCGCGGCCTCCTCCCCCGCCAGTCCCTTGCGCTCGGCCTTGGCCTGGAAGATCCCGGGGATCATCTTGTACGTGGATCCGTTGCCGAGCCCGGTGAGCACGAACAGGGCGATGAAGGCGCCGACGAACAGCGGCAGCGACTCCCTGACCGAGGCGACCACGACGACGCCGGTCGCGGCGCCCATGCCGACGAAGTTGCCGAGGGTGATGCGCGCCCCGCCGTGCCGGTCGGCGAGCCGCCCGCCCACGGGCCGGATCAGCGAGCCGAGCAGCGGCCCGATGAAGGTCAGCTGGGCGGCCTCCAGCGGCGTACGTCCGAACTGCGTCTGGAGCACGAGCCCGAAGGCGAAGCTGTAGCCGATGAAGGAGCCGAACGTCCCCACGTACAGGAACGCCATGATCCACGTGTGCGCGTCCCGGACGGCGGCCCTGACGGCCCCCGTGTCGTTGCGCACGGACGAGATGCTGTCCATGTAGCGGGCGGCGCAGAGGACGGAGAGCAGGATCAGTGGGATGTAGATCCCGAGCACCACCCGCGGCCCGCCGCTCGCCCCGATGACGGCGAGCCCGACGAGCTGCACGACGGGTACGCCGATGTTGCCGCCCCCGGCGTTGAGGCCGAGCGCCCAGCCCTTCTCCCGCAGCGGGAAGAAGGAGTTGATGTTGGTCATGCTGGAGGCGAAGTTGCCGCCGCCGACGCCGGTGAGCAGCGCGCACACCATGAAGGTGGTGTACGAGGTTCCCGGCTCCATGACGAGGAAGGCGGCGACGGTCGGCAGGAGCAGGAGGGAGGCGGCGATGACGGTCCAGTTGCGCCCGCCGAAGCGGGCGACGGCGAAGGTGTAGGGGACACGGACGACGGCTCCCACCAGGGTCGCCATCGACACCAGGAAGAACTTCCCGGCCGGGTCGATCCCGTACTCGGGCCCCATGAACAGGACCATCACGGACCACAGGCTCCAGACGGAGAACCCGATGTGCTCGGAGAGCACCGAGAACGCCAGGTTCCGCCGGGCGACCCGCTCCCCTCCCTCCTCCTTCCAGAACTTCTCGTCCTCCGGGTCCCACCGTTCGATCCACATCGCGTGCCTCCACGGCCAGTCCACTGGTCCACGTCCACATCCACACCCACTGCTGACGCTTCCGAAGGTAGGGATCACGCGTTTCGGCCCTGTGGCGCCCAGTGACCGGCGGGGAACGTTGCTCTCACCGGGGGCGGGGCCGGGTGGTGAGGGCGTCGGGCGGGTCAGCCCAGGTGGGTGTCGCCGAGCGAGACCAGCAGGCGGCTCAGCGCCCGGTCGAGTGCCTCGCGGTCGGCGGGGGTCAGCGCGGCCAACATGCGTTCCTCGTTGGCGATGTGGTCGACGACGGCGCGGTCGACCAGCTCGCGGCCGGCCTCGGTGAGGCGGACGCGGATGGCGCGGCGGTCGGCGGGGTCGGGGCGGCGTTCGATCAGGCCCTTGCGTTCGAGTTTGTCGAGGCGGTTGGTGATGGCGCCGGAGGTCACCATCGCGGTCTTGAGGAGGCCGCCCGCGGTCAGCTCGTGCGGGGCGCCGACGCGGCGCAGGGTGGCGAGGACGTCGAACTCCGCGAACTCCAGGCCGTATTCGGTGAAGACCTTCTTCATGCCCTTGCTCAGCAGGTGGTCGGCGCGCTTGATGCGGCCCACCAGGGCCATCGCGTCCAGGTGCGCGGGGTCGAGGTCGGGGCGCTCGCGGCGCCACTGGCCGCGCAGCTCGTCGATGGCGTCGGGGCGCGGCCCGGCCGGCGGCTGATTCTCGGTCATGTGTGATCCCTGCCCGATTCTCTCAACGTTCAGATACTTGACGTTCGCGGACCTGGGGCCCATATTTACCTCAACGTTGAGAATAACAGCGTTGAGGGAATCACGAGGGGGAGCGTCATGTCCGTGTCCGCGTCCGTCAGCACCGCTACCGCGCAGGGTGGGAGTACCCCGGGCGGGAGCGCCACGCCGCGTGACTCCGCCAAGGCCGCCGCGGGCATCGCCGCGCTCGCCGCCATCGGCCCCGCGACCTGGGGCACCACCTACGTCACGACCACCGAACTCCTGCCCCCGGACCGGCCGTTGCTCGCCGCGGCCCTGCGCGCCCTGCCCGCCGGGCTGATCCTGCTCGCACTCACCCGGCGGCTGCCGCGCGGCGACTGGTGGTGGAAGGCGGCCGTGCTCGGACTGCTCAACTTCGGCGCGTTCTTCCCGCTGCTCTTCTTCGGCGCCTACCACCTGCCCGGCGGCGTCGCCTCGACGATCAGCGCGGTCATGCCGCTGCTCGTGGCGGGCTTCGGGATCGGCGTCCTGAAGGTCCGGCCCACCCGCCGTACGCTGATCGCGGGCCTCGTCGGCGTCATCGGCGTCGCCCTGCTGGTCCTGCGCGGCAGCGCGGCGGTCGACGCCGCCGGGATCACCGCGATGCTGGCCGCCACGACACTGATGGCCCTGGCCGTGGTGCTCAGCAAGCGCTGGGGCCGCCCGGAAGGGGTCTCGCTGCTCGCGCTCACGGGATGGCAACTGACCGCGGGCGGCCTGGTCCTGGCACCCGTCGCCCTGACCGCCGAGGGCCTGCCCGACCACTTCACCGGGGCCAACGCCGTCGGGTACGCCTACCTCGGCATCATCGGCACGGCCCTCGCGTACGCCCTGTGGTTCCGCGGCATCGAACGCCTGCCCGCGTCCTCGGTGTCCTTCCTCGGCCTGACCAACCCGGTCGTCGCCACGCTGGCGGGCCTGCTGCTCCTCGGCCAGACGCTGACGCCCTGGCAGGTCGGCGGCCTGGTCCTGGTGGTGGCGAGTGTCCTCCTCGGCCAAAACTCCCGCCGCCGGCAGCGACGGTGACCGCATCCGCCCGCTCCACCTCCACTGAACGCACTGAACGCACTGAACGCAAGGAGCAGCACCCCCATGCGCATCACCGTCTTCGGAGCGGCCGGTAACGCGGGCAGCCGCGTCGTCACCGAGGCCCTGGCCCGCGGCCACGAGGTCACCGCCGTGGTCCGCGACGCGGCCCGCCACGCGGAACTGCACCCCGGCGCCACGCCCCGCACGGGCGACGCGGGAAACCCGGACCACGTGGCGGAGCTGGCCGCCGGGCAGGACGTCGTGGTCAACGCGACGAGACCGGCCCCCGGCAGCGAGGGCGACCACGCGGCCGTCGTCGAAGCCCTCCTGGCGGGCCTCGCCCGCACCCCCGGCGTCCGCCTCCTGGTGATCGGCGGCGCGGGCAGCCTGACGGTGCCCGGCACACGGGGAACCCCGGCGATCGACGACCCGCGCTACGTCCCCGAGGCCTGGCGCCACATAGCCGCGGCCTCCAACGCCCAGTACGAGGCACTCCGCACCGCGAACACGGCCGTGGACTGGGCCTACTTCAGCCCCGCGGCCCTCTTCGAACCGGGCACCCGCACGGGCCGGTTCCGCCTCGGCAAGGACGAACTACTGGTGGCTCCCGACGGCACCTCGTCCCTCTCCATGGAGGACGCGGCGATAGCACTCCTGAACGAGACAGAGAACCCGCGTCACCACCGGGGGCGTTTCACGGCCGGGTACTGAGAGCCCCGGGCCCCCACCCGCCGTCACCGGTTGACGGCCTGCACCTCCCGCACCACGACGTCTTGGGCCGCCCCATAGACGCCGTCCGGGAGGTCGCCTCCGTCACGATCGGTGCTGCTCCAGCTGATCTTCCAGGTGAGGGTGGCCTTCAGCTGGTACGCCCCGCCCTTGGCCGAAGACCGCAGGTACCGCACACCGCACGGCGGCTCCGTGTCCGCCGGCGTGCCCTTGGTCTCGCCGTCGGGGGCCATCCTGATCTCGGTGTCCGGGACGGGCAGTTCGTCGTACTCTTACTCGGCGAGGATCCGCGGGGTCACGGCGAGCGGCTCGTCCGGCGTCTTGCCCTCATCGACCCAGAAGGGCTGCTTGTCGCAGGCGCTGGCCTCCAGGTCGTCCTCGCGATGCGCGGTCTTCTCGATCTCCCTGGGGGAGAAGGCGGGTTCGTACCAGCAGGCGGGCGGAGTCCCGTTGCTGTCCGCCGACGAGAGATTGCCGGTCGTCGCGGACTTCGCATCGCCGTTGACGGACGTCCGCACCTTGGTCTGCACGGTGATGGTGCGGCCGTTCTTGCCGCCCTTGGCGTCCTCGGTGGTGCCCGCGGTGTTCGTCCGGTCCGCCCACGCCACCGGCGCGGCCTGCACGGTGAGCAGCAAGGCGGCGCATATGGCCAGGGCTGTTCCTCTGCGCGTCACAGCTGGCAGACCTCGCTCCCGCGCTCGGAGGTGCTCTTGGTCACCTGCCACACACCCTTGGCGTTCTTGCGGAGCCGGTCGTTGTAGAACACGTACGAGTTCTTCGTGGGCTTGGTGACGTTGACCTTCTGCGTCTTACGGTCCTTCGTGTAGCCCTTGGACTCGTCGGCGCAGTACGTGAGTCCGGCCGAACCGTCCTTGCTGAAGACGACCTTGCGGTTGAAGTAGCGCACGGTGCCCGTCACCGTCGTGCCGTCCTTGATGAAGCCGCTGACCCAGTCCACGGTCCCGAGCAGGGCCGAGTCCTTGCTGTAGAAGACGATGGCCTCGGACTTCGGGTCCTGCTTCTCGATGGCCTCGTCGATGGCGCGGAGATACTCCGCGTTGTCGCGCAGCACCGCGTCCGTCCTGGCCTCGCCTGTCGTCTCGGGCGTAAAGACGATCTCGTCGCCCTTCGGCAAGGTCACCTTGGGCCGCTCGATCCCGTCATCCGAAGCCTTCGGCGACGGCGACTCCCCCTCCTTGCCCCCCGCGTCCGCCCCCGCGATCTTCTCGTTGTCCCTGGCGCCCTCGTCGCCGCTTCCGCAGGCGGAGAGCGAAAGGGCCGCGGCGGCGGTCAAGGCGGCCGCTACGAGCAGAGTGGGGCGGCGGTTCACGGTCAGCTCCTGGTGGGGCGTGGGTTCTTCGGGTTATCCGGTTCTCGGGAGCGAACCAAGCTATCCATGCGGCAAGGGGCGACGCCAGCCGTGTCGGCGCGCCGCCGTCGCTCCACGCCACCGAGCCGTCACCAAACGGCGCCTCCCCCACCCGCGTTCACGGTTGGGGGCGCGAAGACGGAAGGCGGGCCCGCCCCGCCCCGCCCGCTTCGTCACTTCGCCGGGAACTTCCACACGGCCGGCTCGCCCTCGCTGTCCTCGGGGGCCCAGTGGACCTCCAGCTCCTTCGTGCCGACGGGCACCAGGTAGGTCTGGCAGATGACGTGGCTCTCGCCCTTCTTCCAGCCCTCCAGCTCCAGCTCGTCCTCGCAGCCCGGCGCGTCCTCGGAGGCGCCGATCAGCAGGCCGCCGCGGGTGCCGTCGGCGTAGACCTCCGCGCCGTCACCCACGTCCGGGACGTCCGCGAGCGGGGCGCCCGCCTTGTGCGTGTACTTCACGTGGGCGACCGCGGCGACCAGGCCCTTGGCCTGCTTCGGGTCCGAGACCAGCTTCTTGGTCTCGGCCTCCGTGCCCACGTCGACCTTCTGCGCGGCGACGTCGTACGTGACGGTGGCGTCGCCCTCCTTGACCTTCCCCGTGGTGCTCTCGCCGGCCGCCAGCGCGGCCGGCTCCGCGGGCTTGGTCGGGGACTTGGGGGCGTCCGCCTTCGACTTGTCCTCCGACTTCTTGTCGTCTCCGCCGCCGCAGGCGGTCAGTGCGAGGGCGAGTACGGCGACGGGCGCGGCGAAGCGCAGCGCGGTCTTCTTGCAGAGCAAAGCGATCTCCTGGCAGTGATGGGCCTGCCGCTCAGCTCAGTTCCACCCCGTGCGAGCGGCAGGAAGAACCGCCAGCTTAGGAGTCGGTCGCGCTGACGATCACGCGATGCAACGGAACGATCACGACCCTTCCGGCAATCAGTCCGCTTCGCCGCTGAACCCCCGCCGGGGCCACGAAGAACGTCCACCCTTCCTCCGCGACACCTCCACGCCGTCCGGCCACAGCCTCGGCCGCCGCCCCGCCGCCAGGTCCTCCACCCAGCCCACCACCACGATCGTCACGCCCAGCAGCGGCCAGACCAGCACGGCCATCCACAGCCCGTACGTGGCGTCCAGCGCGGCGTCCCAGCGCGCGTCCGCCATGAACGGCAGGTCGTACGCCATGTCGACGACCGGCACCGTCGCCATGATCAGGAGGTTGTGCCAGAGGTAGATCGTCACGGCTCGGTTGTTGGAGAGCGTGACCAGCCTGTCCCACTTCGCGAACCTGCCCGGCTGCCGCGGCCCCGAGGGGCCCGACGGCCACGACGGCCACGACGGCGCGTACTGGAGCAGGATGACGACGAAGCCGAAGGACCAGGCCGCCTGCGCCGCCGGGATGTCGTTCAGGTCCCAGCCGTCCGGGCCCAGATGACCCGACGCCCACCACAGGCCGACGGCCATGAGCAGCGACGCGCCCGACACCGCCAGATAGCGCGGGACGCGGGCGAGCAGGCCGCTCCGGTGGGCGAAGCCGAGGACCCAGCAGCCGCCGTACACCGCGAAGTCCGTGACCGCGTCGCCCACCTCACCGGGGATCGTGACAAGGCCCGTACCGACCACCGAGGTCAGCGCGAGCGGCGCGAACAGCGTTACCCACGGCGCCCTGCGGAACGCCCACAGCAGAAGGGGCGAGGCGATGACGAACCACAGATAGGCGCGGAGGTACCACAGCGGCCCCGCCGCCTGCACCGGCCAGGTGTCCTCCAGGAGCCCCGCCTCGTCGCCCAGATGCCACGGGAAGGGTGGCGCGCCCACCGGAACCACGTAGGTGAGCAGAGCCAGCGGGGACCAGGCGCCGCCGTGGTCGGGGTCCTCGGAGACGTTCCAGCCGCCCGCGAGGAGCAGGCAGAGCACCACCGCGCTGAACACCCACAGCGGAGGCAGCAGCCGGCGGACGCGGCCCTTGATCACGTCCCATGCCGGGCGGTCCAGCGAGCGCGCCATGAGCGAGCCCGCCAGCGCGAACATCACGCCCATCGAGGGGAAGGCGATCGTCAGCCACGCCCAGCCGAAGAGGTGGTAGACGACGACGCGGACGAGCGCGAGGGAGCGCAGCACGTCGAGATAGCGGTCCCTGCCGGGCTCGCGCGCGGCGGCGGGGGCCTCGGGGATCAGCAGGCTCCGGCTCATGCGACGGGCCTCCGTTCGTACTCGTCCGTCCGCGGTCGCGGAAGGGAGCCGGGCGCCTCCACCACTCCCGTGCGCCGCAGCTTCTGCCAGCGCAGGCGGCCCCCGGTGAGCGCCGTGATCCAGGACTGCAAGAGCACGACGTACATCAACTGCCGGTAGAGGAGCTGCTGGAGGGGCAGCGAGATGAGATGGGTCATGCGTTCGCGGTCGAGCCGGAAGGCGTACGCGGCACAGAACCCCTGCACCGCGAGCACGCCGAGCCAGGCGGCGACGGTCTTCCGGGTCGGGCCGAAGACGAGGCCGTACAGCAGGAACACGTCGATGAGCGGGGCGAGAAGCGGTGCCAGGACCATGAACAGCGACACCAGCGGCAGCCCCACACGGCCGAACCGTCCGGAGGGGCCGGACTCGACGAAGGCGCGGCGGTGCTTCCAGATGGCCTGCATCGTGCCGTACGACCAGCGGTAGCGCTGGGACCAGAGCTGCTGGACGGACTCCGGGGCCTCGGTCCAGGCGCGCGCCCGCTCCGCGTACACGACCCGCCAGCCGTCGCGGTGCAGGGTCATGGTGATGTCGGTGTCCTCGGCGAGCGTGTCGTCGCTCATGCCGCCGGCCCGCTCCAGGGCGGAGCGCCGGAACGCACCGACCGCGCCCGGGATCGTCGGCATGCAGCGCAGCACGTCGTACATCCGGCGGTCGAGGTTGAAGCCCATCACGTACTCGATGTGCTGCCAGGCACCGATGAGCGAGTCCCTGTTGCCGACCTTCGCGTTGCCCGCGACGGCGCCGACGCGCGGGTCGCCGAAGGGCTGCGCCAGCTCACGGACGGTGGACTCCTCGAAGACCGTGTCGCCGTCCATCATCACGACGATGTCGTGCCGGGCACCCGCCAGGCCTCTGTTGAGGGCGGCCGGTTTGCCCGCGTTGGGCTGGCGCAGGACGCGTACGTTCGGCAGGCCCAGGCCCTCCGCGAGCTCCGCGGTGCCGTCCGACGAGCCGTCGTCGACGACGATGACCTCGATGGGATGGTCGCTCGCCATCAGGGAACGGACCGTGGCCTCGATGCACTTGGCTTCGTTGTACGCGGGCACCAGGACCGAGACGGGCTCGGTGACGGGCGCCCCCCAGCGGAAGTCGCGCCGTCGCACCCGGCGGGCGTGCGCGCCCGAGAGCAGCAGCATCAGGCCGAACCGGGCGAAGACGAGGACGCCGACGACGGCGAGGGCCACGACGAGGCAGTCGGTGATCCGCTCGGCCGCGCCGACGAGGAGGACCCAGGACCTGCCCTTCCACAGCTCGATGCCGCTGACCGGGGTGTGTGCGCTCGGCGCGTCCAGGGCCTCGGTGAGGTTGCCGAACGTATAGCCCCGCTCCCGCATCTCGGGCAGTAAGCGGTCGAGCGCGGCGACGGTCTGCGAACGGTCGCCGCCGGAGTCGTGCATGAGGACGACGGCGCCCGCGCCGTCCTCGGGCGTGGCGCGGCGGATGATCTCGTCGACGCCGGGGCGCTTCCAGTCCTCGCTGTCGGTGTCGTTGACGACGGTGAGGTAGCCGCGCGCACCGATGTGCCGGGCCACCGGGTACGACCGGTCGTCCATGGCGTGGGAGAAGGAGGAGTACGGGGGCCGGAAGAGGGAGGTCCGGATCCCTGCCGCCCCGGCGAGCGCGAGTTGGTTCTGCGAGAGCTCCCAGTCGATGCGCCCGGTGGACTGGTAGGAGAGGTCGGGGTGGTTGAAGGTGTGCAGGCCGATCTCGTGGCCCTCGTCGACCATGCGCCGCACGAGGCCGGGATGGCGCGAGGCCATGGTGCCGGTGACGAAGAAGACGCCGTGCGCCCGGTGCTTCCCGAGGACGTCGAGGATCTTGGGGGTCCACTCGGGGTCGGGGCCGTCGTCGAACGTCAGGACCAGCCGGTGGTCCGGCACGCTCAGGGTGGTCTCGCGCCCGCCGCGGGTGTCGATGACGGGGCCGCCGCGCAGGATCTCGCGCGGTACGCGGTCGGTGGGCGCGGGAGGCCTGACGCGGTGGTCGGCGAGGATCTCGCTGTGTACGTAGCCGCGCAGCATCAGCATGGCGAGCAGCGCGCCGAGCAGCAGCGCGGGCAGCAGATGGCGCAGTGACAGGAGCCTGCGCCGCCGGGCGGTGCGCGTCGCCTCGCCGCGCCGCCCGCCGCCGGTCCGCCGCTTGGCCCCGCTCCCCTTCCGGGCACGGCTGTCCTGGGGTCCGCCGCAACGGCCCTCGTCGGTGCGGGAGTTCATCACTCGGCGGCCTCCCGGGGCGGCGGGGTCTCCGCGGGGGGCTGCTGGGCGGGCGGGGTGTACCCGGCGGGGACGTCGCCGCCGCCTCCGCCCGTGGTCCCGCCGGGGTCCGGTGACTGCGTGGGCGGATCGGAAGGGGGCGGATCGGTAAGCGGGGCCGGGGTGGGAACGGGGCCGTCGTGCCGCTGGTCGGGCCCGGTGCGGGGACCGGGCCCGGGGCGTGCGGGCCGGTGGCGGGTGGTGCGCCGCCGTCCGGCGCCCGGTCGGCACCGTCACCGCCGGGAGGCGCGCCCGGCATCCCACGGCTGTCCCGCTCCCCCGAGGGGCGGGGCCCGTCGCCGGACTTCCCCTTGCCGCCGTGGCCGTCCGCGCCGTCCGAGGCCGACGGCGTACGGGACGCATCGGAGGGATCAGAGGAATGAGAGGGATGAGAGGGATCAGACGGGGCGGGGCCCGCCTCGCGGTCGGAGGTCTCCACCTTGCTCGCCGGTCCGTCGTCCTTGGGGCCCCGCACCGGCAGCCAGGGCGCGCTGGAGTTGCCCGAGAGCAGCGTGCCCACGATGACCAGGGCGTAGACGCCGCAGGCGACCCCGACGCCCACGCCGATCCGGCGGTACCTCCGGCTGCGGCGGCCCGTCTCGTCGACGAAGACGGGGCCGTCGGCCGGCCCCCCGAGGTCTCCCGCCGACGTCTCCGCCGGGCCGCTCCCCAGGCCGTCGCTCCGGACGGTGACCTCGTCCGCATCGTGGGTCTGTCCTGGCAGGGCATCTTCTCGCCACGTTTCCATGCGTACGCACAACCCCCCACGTCAGAGATTTCGGGTGCGCGTACGACCCCGGGCCCCTGCCGTGCGGACCGGGCCCCCACCCGGTCCGAGCGCTCCCCCTGCCACACCGGGCCCGGAGAACGAACGTAGCGCAGCGGCCACAGGGATTGTTTTAGGTCAGTGACGACTCATCATGATGAGTGCATCTGCGGCCGGAACCCATCCTCCCGCGGGCCTCTCCAGCCACCCTTCGTCGGCCGACAGCTCCGCGGCGGCGGCCCGGACCGCGGCGACACCCGGGTGAGCCAGCCCCTTCCGCCACACCAGCGACACGGGCGACAGCGGAACGGGGTCGACAAGGGGCCGCAGCTCGGCGCCCGGCATGGCCGGAAAGTCCACGACGACCAGGACCGGGTGACGGTTCTTCGCCATGAGCCGCCCGAACTCCTCCCGGCCCACGGCGAGTGGCGCGGGCGGTGCGACGCCGATGCCGCGCCCCTCGAAGAGCCGGTGCGCGAGGTCGGTCCACTCCGGCGTCCTCGGGTTGCCCGCCCCCGCGTACACGGTCTCCCCCGCGAGCGCGTCCAGCGGCACGGCGTCGAGCCCGGTCAGCGGATGGCCGTACGGCAGCAGTACCGCCATCGGCTCGTACCGCACGGGCTGTTGGGCGAGCGAGGCCCTCAGGGCCGGGTCCAGTCCGGCGTACCGCCCGAAGGACATGTCGAGGCGGCCGGCGATCATCTCGACGGCGGCTCCGGTCAGGCCGCTCTCGAAGCGGGCCATCAGCTCGCACTCCGGGGCGAGTTCCCGGGCCCGCTCCAGGATCCGCCCGCTGACGAGCCCGGGGCTGTTCAGATCGACGAGCAGCGGCCGTGCGGCCCCCGTGAACGCGGCGACCAGCTCGTCCTGCGCCTCCAGGACCCGTCGCGCGTACGGCAGGAGCCGCTCGCCGTCGGCGGTGAGCATGACCTGCCGCGTCGTGCGCGAGAAGAGCTCGGCGCCCAACTCCCGCTCCAGGCGCCGCACATCACGGCTCAGGGCCTGCTGCGCCACGTACAGCCTGGCGGCGGCCCGGGTGAAGTGCAGTTCCTCGGCGACGGCGAGGAACGCGCGCAGCAGGCGGGGATCCACGTCACGGAACGGGGCTGGAGGTCGCGTCACCGCAGGAATTTACAACGCGTACGCGTGAATGGCACCCGAGAAGGTGTTGGACCCCGCGGACCGCCCGCCACGAGGGTGAGCCCATGCCCCACAAGCCCCACAACCCATACGCCCGCCTCTTCGCGATACCCGGCGCCACCGCCTTCACCCTCGGCAACCTCATCGCACGGCTGCCCATGGGCATGTTCAGCGTGAGCGCCGTCATCATGATCTCCGGCGCCCGCGGCTCGTACGCGCTGGCCGGCGCCGTCACCGCGACCGGCCTCGCGGCGACCGCCGTCGTGGCGCCCTGGACGGCCCGGCTCGTCGACCGCCACGGCCAGGCGCGCGTCGCCGTGCCCGCCACCGCGATCGCGGCGCTCGGCTCGCTCTCGCTGCTGCTCTGCGTGCGGTACGGAGCGCCCGACTGGACCCTCTTCGCGTCGTACGCGGCCACGGCCACGACGCCCAACACCGGAGGCATGTCCCGGGCGCGCTGGGCCCACCTCCTCAAGGGCGACGACGCGGCCGCGCACACCGCCAACTCCTTCGAACAGGCCGTCGACGAGCTGTGCTTCATGCTCGGTCCCGTCCTCGCCGCCTTCCTCTGCGCGGCGCTCTTCCCGCAGGCGGGCACCCTGATCGGCGTGGTCCTGCTGCTGACGGGCGTGCTGCTCTTCACGGCGCAGCGCGCCACGGAACCGCCGCCCCAGGGACGTACGGACGACGCCGCGAGGAAAGCCGCGTCGCCCCTCCGCGCGCCCGGGATGCCCACCCTGCTGGTCGGCTTCCTCGCCACCGGCGCCGTCTTCGGCTCCCTGGAGGTCGTCACGATCGCCTTCGCCGACGCGCAGGGGCACAAGGCGGCCGCGGGCGCGATCCTCGCCCTCCAGGCCGCGGGCTCCTGCGCGGCGGGCCTGGTCTACGGGGCCGCGAAACCGCGCGCCCCGCTCGTGCGCCGCCACCTGCTGTGCGGCGCCGCGATGGCGGCCCTGATGACGCTGCCGCTGCTCGCGGTGACGGTCACGGGCTCGCTGGTCGCCCTGGCCGGGGCCCTGCTGGTCGCGGGCATGGCGACGGCGCCCACGATGGTCACCGGGATGACCCTGGTCCAGCGGTACACCCCCGAGGGGCGCCTGAACGAGGGCATGACCCTCGCCGTGACCGGCCTCCTCGGGGGCATCGCGTGCGGCGCCGCGGGCGGCGGCTGGGCGGTGGAGCGGCTGGGCCCCGCCGCGGGCTACTGGGTGCCGGTCGCCGCCGCCTGCGCCGCCGTGCTGCTCAGCAGCGCGCAGGCTTGCGCCACGAGCACTCCACGTCGCCGCCTCGCTCGGCGACACGCGTCGAGCGAGGCATGACCGGCACCGCCTTGTCCCTGGTCGACGAGGCGAGGGTCACCACGATCGCGTCCTCGAGCCCCTTCACCGAGGGGGCCAGGTGGTTGTTGAGGATGATGCTGAAGACCAGTTCGCGGCCGTCCTTGTCCGTCACGTAACCGGACAGCGCGGAGGCCCCCGTCAGCGTGCCTGTCTTGGCACGGACGTTCAGGGCCGCCGGTGTGCCGCACATCCGTGACCGCAGCGTGCCGCCGACGGACTTGCCCGGCCCGCAGGCCACCGGCAGGGACGCGTACCAGTCGGCGAACCACGGCTCGCCCTTGGCCGCCCGCAGCAGCTCGATGTACTGGTCGGCGGGGGCGTTGTCCTTGCGCGAGAGCCCCGAGCCGTCGACCTGGCGCAGCTTCCCGGGGTCGACGCCTGCGGTCTTCAGATAGCCGCTGATGGCGGCGATGCCGTCGCGCCAACTGCCGGGCCGCCCGGTCGCCTTGTGACCCATGGCCTTGGTGAGGCTCTCGGCGTGCATGTTGTTGGAGAGCTTCATGAACGGGACCATGAGGTCCTTGAGCTCCATGGAGTCGTGCGACGCCAGCCGCCGTGCGCCCTCGGGCGTGGCGATCCCGGCCCTGGTCGGGCCGCTGACCCGCACACCGTGCGCGGCGAGCGCGTCCCGGAAGACGGCGGCGGCGTACCCCGTCGGCTCCCAGACGGTGACCCACTCCTTGGTGGCGGACCCGCCGACCGGGACCGTGCCGCTGACGGTGATGGTGTTCTGCCCGTGCCGCCGCTCCACGGCGATGGTGTCCGCGCCGCCCGCGGCGACGGTGCTCGCGCGCAGGTCGATGTCCACGTAGCCGGTCTTCGGCGTCACGCCGACCCGCGGCTTGTCACCTGCCTTCGCCCCGGGCGTGACCTCGACGATGACGGTGCCGGTGTCGTAGTCGGTGTCGGGGGCGACGCTCAGGGCGCTGATCTGCGCCGCGTAGTACGCGGACTCGTCGTCGGCGCTCCAGGTGTCGCCGACGCGGTGGTCGTCGAAGCGGGTGTCGTCGGCGATCAGCCGTCCGGAGACGCGGCGGACGCCCGAGCCGGCGATCTTCGCGGCGAGCCGGTCGTAGTCCTCGGCGAGCGTCGTCGGATCACCCGTGCCGCGCAGGTACAGGTCACCGCGCAGGACGGGGCCGCGCCGTTCGCCGTCGGTCAGGACGTCGGTGGTGAAGCGGTGGCCGGGGCCCAGGAGCTCCATGGCGGCGGCCGAGGTGAGCAGCTTGGTGTTGGAGGCGGGCATGAGGCGCCCGCTGGGGCGATGCCGGTACAGGACGTCGCCGGACGCGGCGTCGGCGACCACGACACTGGCCACGCCGCCCTCCATACGGGGGTCGCCGAGGACGGTGTCGATGGCTTCGGGCAGCCCCGACGGGTCGGCGTCCGCCCCGGCCGGTGAGCTGACGGAGAGGGTGGCCGCGGCGAGGCCGAGGACGGCGGGCCAGATCCAGTGGCGCATGCGGTGGTTGACGCGTCTCACGGGTCTACTCATGACCCTGGAGCATCCCCGAGGGCGCGGCCGGGCGACAGACCCCACTCCGGACCCGCACGAAAAACCTCGCGGCACGGAAGAAGCCCCCTGGCCGGGGGCCAGAGGGCTTCAACCTCACATGGGAATTGTGGAGATGGCGGGAATCGAACCCGCGTCCAACGGTGCGGAATCAGGGCTTCTCCGTGTGCAGTTCGCTGCGATTTTCTCGGCCCCGGCGATCCCGCGAACAAGTCGCCGACGGGCCCAGTCACTGTTTGATTTCCTCCTGGACCCCGTGACCGGGTCCAGAAGTTTAGTTCCCTAGCTGATGCCAGGATCCGGGTCGGGAACAGCCCCGGGCTGACACTTCACCGAGTCGCTACTTAGGCAGCGAGGGCGAAGGAATCGCGCTTGGTGTTGGCGATTATTGGTTGCGACATATGGTTTACGAGATCATTGCCGCTTCCTCGACACGCTTCCCCTGCTTCGACATCCGCTGTCGAAACCGATCATCCCCATGTTGATTTTTCAAACCGCGCCCCGTCACCTGCGGAGCACGACCCATCGTACGTGACCAACGCCGACGGGTGCCAGCCCATTCCCGCGAACCTCGCCGCTACGCGATGCCCTGCCGGCGCCGGACCGCCGAGATCGCGCGGTTCGTCTCACGCGTGTCCTGCTTCTCGCGCAGCGTCTGCCGCTTGTCGTACTCCTTCTTGCCCTTGGCCAGCGCGATCTCGACCTTGACGCGGCTGTCCTTGAAGTACAGCGACAGGGGCACGATCGTGTGACCCGTCTCCTGGGACTTGGACTCCAGCTTGTCGATCTCCGCCCGGTGCAGCAGGAGCTTGCGCTTGCGGGTGGCGGAGTGGTTGGTCCAGGTGCCCTGCACGTACTCCGGGACGTGGATGTTGTGCAGCCACGCCTCGCCGCGGTCGATCTGCACGAAGCCGTCCACCAGGGAGGCCCGGCCCAGGCGCAGCGACTTCACCTCGGTGCCCATCAGCACCAGGCCGCACTCGTAGGTGTCCAGGATGGTGTAGTCGTGCCGCGCCTTCTTGTTCTGCGCGACCATCTTGCGGGCGGGGGCCTTCTCATTGGCCTTCGCGGCCTTGCGCTTTACCTTTTCCTTCGCCATAGTCCGCCCATTTTCGCACTACGAAGGGGGTCCGAGGCCAGTCAATACTGTCTCGGCCCTGGCCTCGGCCCCGTGCTCGACCTCCAGGTCCGGCGTGATGCCCCGCCCGTCCACGGTCCGGCCCGACGGGGTGCGGTAGTGGCCGACGGTCAGCTCGGCGACGGAGCCGTCGGGAAGGCGGCTCGGCATCTGGACGGATCCCTTGCCGAAGGTCCGGGAGCCCACGACGACCGCGCGGCCGCGGTCCTGGAGGGCGCCGGTGAGGAGCTCGGCCGCGCTCATGGTGCCGCCGTCGACCAGCGTGACCACCGGTCGCTCGGTGTCACCACCGCGCTCGGCGTGCAGGGCCTTCTGCTCGCCCCGTACGTCGTACGTCGCCACGAGACCGCCGTCGACCAGCGCGGACGAGGCGGTGACCGCCTCCGAGACCAGACCTCCGGAGTTCCCGCGCAGGTCGAGCAGGATCCCCGCGCCCTCGGGCGCCTCGCGCACCGCGGAGCGCACGGCCTCTCCGGAGCCCTTGGTGAACGCGGCGACCTTGATCATGACGGCCCCGCCGGAGAGCTTGGTCACGGTGACGGAGTCCGTGGACAGCCGCGCCCTGCGCAGCGTCTCGCTCCACGCGCGCGTGGCGCGCTCCAGGCCCAGCCGCACCGGGGTGCCGGCGCGGTCGCCGCGCAGCAGGGCGACGACCTCCGTGACGGGGCGGCCGGTGACGCGCTCGCCGTCGATGGAGCGCAGTCGGTCGCCCTTGCGGATCCCGGCGCGGTCGGCGGGCCCGCCCTTCTGGACCCGGGAGACCTCCATGCGGCCGTCGGCGCCGCGCCGGGCCCACAGCCCGACGCCGGTGTAGGCGCCGTCGAGGGCCTCCTCGAACTCCCGGTACTCGCCGTGGGAGTACACCGAGCCCCAGCGGTCCCCGCTGCGGCTGACGGCCTCTTCGGCGGCCTTCTCGGCGGACTTGCCGTCGGCCATGGCCTCGGCGGCGGCCTCGGATGCCCGCTCGGCGGTGTGGCCGGCATCGCCAAGGGGGGCCACGGCGTCCGAACGCACCGACCCAGGAGGCGTTTTCCGGCCGTCGCCCGCCGCCTCGCTCCAGGAACCGGTGGCGGCCCCGGTGACCAGCACGCTCGCGAAGACCAACGTCAGGGCCGCCCCGCGGCGTACGCGGCGGGGCACGACGAGCCGATCGGCGAACCGGTCGAGACCTGACATGCCGGTGAGTCTAGGACAACGAAAGGCGCCGTACGGTCCGTTGGACCGTACGGCGCCCTGGAACGCGGAGGGTACTTGTCACACCTTGAGGTACTTGCGCAACGCGAAGAACGCGGCAAGCGCGGGCATCAGGAGGCCGATCGCGAGCACCAGCGGCAGCTTGGCCAGAACGGCGTCCCAGCCGATGAAGTTGATGAGGTTGATCTTCTCGGAGAGCGCGAGTCCGTGGTCGATCATGAAGTAGCGGCCCACGAGCAGCATTCCGCAGGCGAGCGCGCCGCCGATGAGACCGGCGACGGCGGCCTCCATGATGAACGGCATCTGGATGTAGAAGCTGGACGCGCCGACCAGCCGCATGATGCCGGTCTCCCGTCTGCGGCTGAACGCCGAGACGCGCACGGTGTTGACGATCAGCATCAGGGCGACGACGAGCATCAGCGCCATCACCGCGATCGCCGCCCAGTTCATGCCGTTGAGGAGTTCGAAGAGGTTCTCCAGGTAGTCCTTCTGGTCCTCGACGGACTGCACGCCGTCACGGCCCGAGAAGGCCGTCGCGACCACCTGGTACTTCTCCGGGTCCTTCAGCTTGACGCGGAACGACTCCTGCATCTGGTCCGGCGTGAGGGAGCTGGAGAGCGGGGAGTCGCCGAACTGCTCCTTGTAGTGCTTGTACGCCTCGTCCGCCGTCTCGTGCTGGACCGTGTCCACGACGGGCATCTTCTTCAGATCGCCGAGGATCCGGTCCTTCTGCTCGTTCGTGACGGCGCCCTTGGCGCACTTGGGGTCCTGCTCGGCGTCGGCCTTGTTGCACAGGAAGATCGAGACGTTGACCTTGTCGTACCAGTAGCCCTTCATCGTGCTCACCTGGTCGCGCATGAGCAGCGAGCCGCCGAACAGGGCGAGCGAGAGCGCTACGGAGACGACGACCGCGAAGGTCATCGTGAGATTGCGACGGAGGCCGACGCCGATCTCCGACAGGACGAACTGGGCGCGCATGGCGGCCTTTCGGTGGATCTGGTGGAACAGAAGGCAGTGGGGATACGGGGCGTCAGTGCTGGTAGCCGTACACGCCGCGCGACTGGTCGCGCACGAGACGGCCCTTCTCCAGCTCGATGACCCGCTTGCGCATCTGGTCCACGATCTGCTGATCGTGCGTGGCCATCACGACGGTGGTGCCGGTCCGGTTGATCCGGTCGAGCAGCTTCATGATGCCGACGGAGGTCTGCGGGTCGAGGTTGCCGGTGGGCTCGTCGGCGATGAGGAGCTTCGGCCGGTTGACGAACGCGCGCGCGATCGCCACGCGTTGCTGCTCACCACCGGAGAGCTCGCCGGGCATCCGGTCCTCCTTGCCGCCGAGCCCCACGAGGTCGAGGACCTGCGGGACGGACTTGCGGATCTCGCCGCGGGACTTGCCGATGACCTCCTGCGCGAAGGCCACGTTCTCGCCGACGGTCTTGTTGGGCAGGAGGCGGAAGTCCTGGAAGACGGTGCCCAACTGGCGGCGCATGTGCGGCACCTTGAAGTTGGACAGGCGCGCGAGGTCCTTGCCGAGGACGTGCACCTGGCCGTGGCTGGTGCGCTCCTCGCGCAGGACGAGCCGCAGGAAAGTGGACTTTCCGGAGCCGGAGGACCCCACCAGGAAGACGAACTCGCCCTTCTCGATCTCGAGGGAGACGTCCCTCAGAGCGGGGCGGGTCTGCTTGGGGTAGGCCTTGGAGACGTTGTCGAAACGGATCACGGATGCACCACGGGTTGCCGGGGGTAGGTGTGCGTGACCATACGCGAAGGCGGTACGCGAGCGCAGTCGACGTCCGGAGTTGCGCGTTTTGTCACGGAAGTGGCGAGGCGGGGAACCTGCCGAAACCGTCGCGAGAGGGCGGGCCGCGCCGAAATCCGCGGAAGCTGGCACAGTGGTAAGGGGAACGATTGGGTTCCCCGTAGCGTTGGGCAGGCTGAGACTGTGCGGGAGGAGAAGCGCATGACCCTGGATCGGTTGGTATGCGCGAACTGCGCAGCGCCCGTGAATGAAGGCCGCTGCCCCGTGTGCCGGGCCAATCGCGAGCGCATGCAGCAGGAGGGGCCCTTCGCGGGCCTCAACCCCGCGGCACTGATAGCCCTGCTCGTGGTACTGATCGCGGCGGTCGCGCTGCTGGCGCACCAGTCCGCGTAAGGCAGACACGGAAGAAGGGCCCGGAGCTCCGATGAGTTCCGGGCCCTTCTTCCGTACGTTCCGTACGGCGGCTACGTCACGTACGGCCGGTACGGCGCGTACGTGACGTACATCCGTCTACGTCGCATGCGTCGGCGCCCGGGATCAGGCGGCGGCGCCGCGGTTGCCGACGAGGCGCGGCAGGATGCGGAAGCCGATGCCGCCGGCGATCATCGTGGCGGCGCCGATCACGAGGAAGGTGGTCTCGGCGGCGCCGGTCTCGGCCAGCTCGCCCTTGCCGGCCTGGTCGCCGCCCTTGGCGCCGGCCTGCTCGACCGGGGCGGAGCCGGTGTCGGTCAGGCTGTCCTTGGCCTTGCCCTGCTCGACGGGGACGGAGCCGCCGCCGTCGGGGCCGGTGTCGTTGCCGCCGCCGTTGCCGCCGCCATTGCCGTTGTGGCCGCCGTTGCCGTTGTGGCCGCCGTTGCCGTTGTGGCCGCCGTTGCCGTTGCCGTTGTTGCCACCGTTGCCGTTGTTGCCGCCGTTCCCGTTACCCGGGGCGGTCGGGTCCGAGGTGGGCACGGGCGGGTCCGTCGGCTCGGGCGGCTCCGTCGGCTCCGTGGTGGGCTCCGGCGGGTCCGTCGGGTCGGGCTCCGTGGGAGGCGTCTGCGTGGGGTCGGGGATCGTCGTCGGGTCGACCTGCGGGGCGTTCACGTCCACGTCCACGCCGACGCCGGTCTCGTCCGCGTGGGCGCCCGCGCCCACCCCGCCGAGGTCGACGCCGACGTCGAGGGCCGAGGCGGCACCCGCGGCGGTCAGCGAGGCACCGGCGGCGATCACGGCGCCCGCGGCTATCCGCGCGATACGGATGCGCGTCTTCTTGGTCATCAGGCTGCTACCCCCAGTAGCTGAAATGTCAGTGAGGCAGCGTCCGGGGCGGCATTCGCCGGGGGCGTTCGATCGGCCCCCACGGATCCCATGCGCCCCGGTAATACGCGTACCGCGCGCTAGCCTTTCCACTTTTCATGGCAGCGTCAAGGTCATTGCGGGCGCAATGTCCGAAATCAGGGCAGTTGGCCGTCGTAGGGACATGTGACTGTGACGTAAAAGGCAACTGCCGCCTCTTGGGCGGCAGTTGCCTTGTCGATAAAGCCGCTTGAAGCGGTTTTTTACTTCTCCTGCTGCTTGCGCCAGCGAATTCCGGCCTCCAGGAAACCGTCGATCTCGCCGTTGAAGACGGACTCCGGGTTTCCGACCTCGTACTCCGTACGGAGGTCCTTGACCATCTGGTACGGGTGCAGGACGTACGAACGCATCTGGTTGCCCCAGGAGTTGCCGCCGTCACCCTTGAGCGCGTTCATCTTCGCCTGCTCCTCCTGGCGGCGGCGCTCGAGGAGCTTCGCCTGGAGGACGTTCATCGCGGTCGCCTTGTTCTGGATCTGCGAGCGCTCGTTCTGACAGGAGACGACGATGCCGGTCGGCAGGTGGGTCAGCCGGACCGCCGAGTCGGTGGTGTTGACGCCCTGGCCGCCGGGGCCCGAGGAGCGGTACACGTCGACGCGCAGCTCGCTCTCGTCGATCTCGATGTGGTCGGTCTGCTCGACCACGGGGAGGATCTCGACGCCGGCGAAGGAGGTCTGGCGGCGGCCCTGGTTGTCGAACGGCGAGATGCGGACCAGGCGGTGGGTGCCCTGCTCCACGGAGAGCGTGCCGTAGGCGTACGGGACATTGACGGCGAAGGTGGTCGACTTGATGCCGGCCTCTTCCGCGTACGAGGTCTCGTAGAGCTCCGTCTTGTAGCCGTGGCGCTCGGCCCAGCGCAGGTACATGCGCTGGAGCTTCTCGGCGAAGTCGGAGGCGTCGACACCGCCGGCCTCCGCGCGGATGGTGACGACGGCCTCGCGGGAGTCGTACTCACCGGAGAGGAGGGTGCGCACCTCCATCTCGTCGAGGGCCTTCTTGACGGCGGTGAGCTCGGACTCGGCCTCGGCACGGGTGTCCGGGTCGTCCTCCTCCTCGGCCATCTCGAAGAGCACGCTGAGGTCGTCGATGCGCCCGCGCAGCGCCTCGGCCTTCCTGACCTCCGCCTGGAGGTGGCTCAGCTTGCTGGTGATCTTCTGCGCCGCCTCCGGGTCGTCCCACAGGGACGGGGCGGCCGCCTGCTCCTCGAGCACGGCGATATCGGCCCTCATCTTGTCGAGGTCCAGGACGGCCTCGATCGACTCCATGGTCGAGGAGAGGGACTTGAGCTCTTCGGATACATCGACGACTGCCACGACTCCAGCGTAACGGCTACGGCAACCGTCCCCGCCCGCGTGGGGCCTCCTGACCCCAGTGCCCGGGGGTCAGGGGGTCGGAGGGGCGGAGTTGCCGCTGTCCGGGGGTGTGTCGTCACCCGACGTGGCCACCCAGGTGCCGACGCCCGCCGCCGCGACCAGCACCACTCCCGCCACGCCCAGCGTGATCCGCGCGCCGGGCGGAGGCGCGGTGCTTGGCGGAGCCGGGCCTGGCCGCGCCGGCGGCGCGCGGCCGTGCCGCGGGCGCCGCCAGTTCGTCGGGGCCGGGGACCCGCATGGACGTGTGGGTGTCGCGGTTGGAGTCCGCGGACGCCGAGCCCGGCACCAGGGGCACCGCTCCCCGCCTGGGGGCGGAGGCGCGCGTCTCGGGGGCGGCGGCGGAGTCGTCGTACGCCTCCTCGGCGGGGGAGGTCTCCGGGTCCGGTTCGTCGACGTCCAGCGGCGGCATGCCCGCGACCAGCGGCAGCAGCTCCCGCAGGCGCGCTGCCAGCTCGGAGGCGCGCAGCCGGGACGCCGGGGCCTTGGCCAGGCACTGGACGAGGAGCTGCCACAGCTCCTCGGGGATGCCGGGGAGCGGCACCACCGTCTCGGTGACGTGGCGCCGCAGGACCGCGCCGGGGTGTCCGCCGCCGAACGGCGTGAAGCCCGCGAGCAGCTCGTACAGGACCGTCGCGAGGGCGTAGATGTCGACGGCCGCGCGCGGCGGCAGCCCCTCGATGATCTCGGGGGCGAGGTAGTCCGGGGTGCCGATGATCTTCGTGGCGCGGGTGCGCCGCGGGGAGTCGATCAGCTTGGCGACGCCGAAGTCGGTGAGCAGAGCCGGATGCGCCCCGCCGGGGCCGAGCGGGCCCTGCATGTCCAGCAGGACGTTCTCGGGCTTGACGTCACGGTGCACGATGCCCGCGGCGTGCGCGGCGGCGAGGCCGTCGGCGACGTCCGCGACGATGGCGACGGCGGCCTCGGGGGCCATGCGGCGCTCGCGGTCGAGGCGGGTGCGCAGGTCCGTGCCGCGTACGAGGTCCATGACCAGGGCCAGGTCGTTGCCGTCGACCACCAGGTCGTGGACGCCGACGACGCGCGGGTGGTCGAGGCTGAGCAGGGCCGTGCGCTCCTGGACGAAGCGGCCGACGAGTTCCTGGTCGGACGCCAGGTCCTCGCGCAGCAGCTTGATGGCGACGGCGCCTTCGGGCCCCTCGCCGAGCCACACCGTGCCGGCGCTGCCACGGCCCAGGATCTGGTGGGCGGTGTACCGGCTGCCGATCTTGCGCGTCAAGACTGCTCCTACGGATGCGTGTTGGCGACAAAGCTACGCGGCATTGCCGCCAACCTTCACTCCGGGAGCAGAAATCACCCTGCCGATGTCGACAAATCCCCAGAACCGTCCGCGCGCTAGTTCGCGCCGAGCTTTCCGATCCAGCCGCTGACCGTGTCGTACCAGGACGTCAGCTGCTCCCAGTAACCCTTCGTCGTGCCGATCCACTCCTGGAGCGGGCTGAACTCCCAGACCAGCCAGCTCGCCACGAAGAGGATGAGCAGCGTGAACAGGCAGCCCTTGAGGCAGCCGAGCCCGGGGATCTTCATCGGGTTGGCGCTGCGCTGACGCGGCTGCCTCGGCTCGCGCGCCGGGCGCGGGGCGGGCTGCTGGGGCGGCGGCGCCTGCGGGGCGCGGCGTACTGCTGCGGCTGGTGCTGGGGCTGCTGGTACGGCTGCGGCGCGGGGGGCTGCTGACGCCGGGCGCGCGGCTGCTGCGGCTCGGGGCGGGCCACCTGGCGCTGGGGGCGCCGGCGCAGCGGGTCCTCACTGGGGTCGAGGTACTGGACCTGGGTCTGGTCGTTGCGGTCGCGGGCCGCGCGCATCTGGTTCTGCCAGGGGTGCGGCTCGTTCGGGTCCGCCCCGGGGGCGCCCGGCGGGACCGGCGGCATGACCGCGGTCGGGTCGGCGGCGCCGGTGCTCGGCAGGACGGACGTCGGGTCGGCGTCGCCCGTGCCCTGGCCGGGGCCGCCGGTGTTCCGCATGACGCTCGTCGCCGCGTTCGGGTCGTACGAGCCAGCGGTGTTCGGCAGGACCTGCGTGGGGTCGGCGGCGCCGGGGGCGTCCGGCACGGGGGCCGGGGCCGGGTCGGGCATGAGCAGCGCGCCCACGCCCTCCGCGGCGGCGATCTGCGCCGGGCTGGAGTGCACGCCGATGCCGTCGGCGACGACGCGCAGGGCCCGGGCGAGGTTCTCGGCGCTGGGGCGGCGGTCCGGGTTCTTGTCCAGGCAGCGCTCTATGACCGTCCACAGCGGATCGGGGACGGTCGAGGGGCGGCGCGGTTCGGCGCTGAGGTGCTGGTGCAGGACCTCGAGGGCCGAGCCCCCGCCGAACGGCGGCCGGCCGGTGACCAGCTCGTACAGCAGGATCCCGGCGCCGTAGATGTCGACGGCGCTGGTCTGCGGGCGGCCCTCGGCGGACTCCGGCGCGACGTACGCGGGC
Source organism: Streptomyces sp. 135 (assembly GCF_020026305.1). Lineage (NCBI taxonomy): Bacteria > Bacillati > Actinomycetota > Actinomycetes > Kitasatosporales > Streptomycetaceae > Streptomyces > Streptomyces sp. 135. The sequence continues at coordinate 3,327,915 of NZ_CP075691.1, forward strand.
GTGCCGACGAACTCCTGGGTACGGGTGAGCCCCGGGGAGTCGGCGAGGCGCGCGATGCCGAAGTCGGTGAGCATCGGGTGCATGCCCTGGCCGTCCTGCTTGAGCAGGACGTTCGCCGGCTTCAGGTCGCGGTGCACGACGCCGTCGGCGTGGCTCGCGGCGAGCGCGTCGGCGATCTGGGCGGTCAGCAGGGCCGCCGCGACCGGCGTGAACGGGCCGTTCTCGCGCAGGTAGCGGTGCAGGTCGGGACCGTCGATCAGGTCCATGACCAGGGCGAGGAGGTCACCCTCGACGACCAGGTCGCGCGTCCTGACGATGTTCTCGTGCGTCAGCCTGAGCAGGACGGACCGCTCCCTGAGGAAGCGCATCACGACGTCCGCGTCGTTGGCGAGCTCTTCCTTGAGGACCTTGATCGCTACGGTCTCGCCGGGCTGGCCGGCGACGGCCGCCTCGGCCCCGGCGGTCTCCCGCTGGCGGGCTCGCCAGACGGTGCCCGTGGCGCCGCGTCCGAGCGGCTCCTCGAGCAGGTACTTGCTGCCTACCGGCCGCACGTCATGCGCTCCCTGCTGATCTGACTGGCCCCCGCCGGACGCTGGTCCCGTCTGGTCCTGTCCGGGGGGCTGTACGAAGGTGTTCCGACCCACTGTAGTGCCGCCGGAGGGGCCACCGGCCGAACGGAAGCCGACCGTTCGCCCGCCTGGGAGGGAGACGCTCTCCCGTGGCCATTGGTTGCCGCCGAGTTCCCGATGTGAGCTTCTTCCACGGGCTCCGGCCCCTGTCCCCAACGGTCCAAGCAGGCACTTTTCCGAGCAGAGCCGACCAATCAAGATCACTTACGGGTGGCCGCCGGGCGTGTTGTCAGTGGCAGGTGCGAGGATGCCCCCAGTACTGGCCGACGTGCCCGTGTGCGGTGGGGGGAAACACAGCGCGAGTCCCCGTGCCGGGCGCCCAGCGCAGAAGGGACCGCTGACGGCGATGCAGATCCGGCTGACCGTCCTCGGGCCGCGCAGCGGCCAGACCGAGCAGCAAGGCCGCCCCACGGGTGCGGCGGGGGCGCACGGCTCGTGTGACGTCCTGGTCACCGCCCCCGCGGGGACCGCGCTCGCCGCCGTCGCCTCCGGCCTCGCCACGGCCGTCGCGGGCAGCGAGAGCCCCCTCGTGCTGTACGCGGGCCCGGAGCGCCTGGACGCCCAGCGGTGCACGCTCGGTGAGCCCCCCTTGATCGACGGCGCCGTGCTCTCGCTGGGGGCGCCCGCCGAGCCGGGGCCCGAACCGGCCGGGGCGGCCGCCCAGTTGCACGTGGTGGCGGGCCCCGACGCGGGCGGCGTTCATCTGCTGCACGGCGGCCAGATCCGGGTCGGCCGCTCGGCGGAGGCGGACGTCTCGCTGGACGACCCCGATGTCTCGCGGATGCACTGCGCGGTCACGCTCGCGGCGGACGGCCGCGTCACGGTCACGGACCTCGGTTCGACGAACGGCACGTCCGTGGACGGCAGGGAGGTCACCGACCGCCCCGTGCGGCTCGCCCCCGGCTCCCTGCTGCGCATCGGCGAATCGGCGCTCCGCCTGACGGACGGCGGCCTCGGCCCGGCGTCCGGCGCGGGCGGCGCCCTCTCGACGGCCCCGGACGGTGAGGGCCACGTGCGCGTGCGGGCCGCCGCGACCCCGCAGCCCGCCTTCCTCGCCCCCTCGCACTCCCAGGAGACGCCCGGTCATCACGCGTACGGCTCGGCGAACTGGGGAGCGGCGGGCGGGGACGGCACTGCGGGTGCTGTGGGTGCTGTGGGCGCTGCCGGTGTGCAGGGAACCTCAGGGGCGTACGGCGCTCAGGGGGCGTACGGGAGTGCGCAGACCCACGGCGGTGGCCATGGGGTGTACGGCCCGGCCGGCGGCGACCCCGGTGTCGTACCGGTGCGGGGCGGCGCGCCGGACGCCGAGCAGACCCGTCTCGGGACACCTCTGCGGGGCACGGCGGTGCCGCGCGGCCTGCGTCGACGCGGCGGCCTCTCGGCCTGGGCCCGCCGGCTGACCGGCGGCAGGGACGGCGGGCAGGGCCAGGACGCGCACGACGGGTACGAGGTGTACGACCGGTACGACGCGCACGACGGCTACGAGGGACAGACGGGACACGCGGGCGGCGGTGACGGGGGCTTCGGAGCGTCGGAGCCCACTCCGGAGGAACTCGCCGTGGCCGCCGCCGCGCGGACGCCCGAGTCGTGGCCGGATCCCGCCGCCCTGCTGCTCACCGCGCTCGGCCCGGGGCCCCGCCTCTGGGAGCGCGGTCCGGCCCACCCGGAGTCCCTCGCGGTGCGGCTCGGCACGGTCGACCGGGCGGGCCCCGACGACCGGGGGCTGCTGCCCGCCGTGCCCGTCACCGTGAGTCTGCGCGAGGTGGGCGCGCTCGGCCTCGCCGGGCCCCGGGAGCGGCTGACCGGCCTGGCCAGGGCGGTCGTCGCCCAGCTCGGCGCGCTGCACTCCCCCGACTGCCTGGAGATCGTGCTGATCAGCACGGACCGCGCGCGCACCACCGAGGAGCGCACCGCGGAGTGGGCGTGGCTCGGGTGGCTCCCCCATCTGCGGCCCACGCACGGCCAGGACTGCCGCCTCCTGCTCGCCTACGACCGCGACCAGGCGGCCGCGCGCACGGACGAGCTGATCCGCCGCCTGGAGGACCGCATCGCCGACAGCGCCGACAGCACGGGCGGCACGGACAGTGGCGGTACGCCCGCCGCGGAGCCCGCGTCGCGCACCGTCGTCATCGTCGACGGCGACCCCGGTTCGGCCGGGCTGCGCGACGCCACGGTCCGGCTCGCCGGTGAGGGCGCGCGGGCCGGGATCCACGTCGTGTGCCTCGCCGAGACGGAGGCCGCCTCGCCGGCGTCGCCCGTCCTGGACACGTACGAGGCCGCCTGCTCGGTCTCGCCCCCCTTCCGGGCGTGCGGTGCCGTCGCTCTGCTCAGCGGTGACGTGGCGACCGCGCTGCGGCTGATGCGGACGGCGGGCGGCCGCCCCGCGGGGCATGGCACCGTCGCCGCGCTGGACGCGGTGTCGCCTGCCTGGGCCGAACGGTTCGCACGGGCGCTGGCGCCGCTGCGGACGGACGGCACGGCCGGTGAGGGCACGCGCGCGTGTCCGCGCCGCTGCCCCAGGCAGCCAGGCTGCTGGACGAGTTGGGCCTCGCCCGGGCCACACCCGCCTCGCTGATGGCGCGGTGGGCGGCGGCCGCGGACGATCCCGAGGCGCTCGGCGGGCGCGCCGTCGCCGTGCTCGGGGCGGGGCCGCGCGGACCCGTCGTCGCCGACCTCGCGGCCGACGGGCCGCATCTGCTCGCCGAGGTCCCGCGGGCAGCGGGCGCACGGAGCTGCTGCGTTCCGTCGCCGCGTCGCTGGCCGCCGCGGAGCGGCCCGACCGGCTCGGCATCGTGCTCGTCGACGGCCGCGACAGCGGTGGCGGCGGCGCGGGGCGGCAGGGCGCGGGGCTCGGTGTCTGCACGGACCTCCCGCATGTCACGACCCATCTGGTGGCCAACGACCCGGTGCGGATGCGGGAGTTCGCGCAGTCCCTGACCGCCGAGCTGAAGCGGCGGGCCGAGCTGCTCGGCGTGCTCGGGTTCGCCGAGTGGCACACGCGGCGGGAGGTCTCGGGGCGGATGGTGGCGCAGCGGTCGCCGTCGTCCTCCGGGGCGGGCGGGGCGTCCTCCGGGGCGGTCTCCGGGGCGGGCGGTGCGGGTGGTTCCGCCGCCGCGCCCGGCCGGCCGTCCGACGGGGATCTGGAGGCGCCGCCGAGTTCCACGATGCGGCTGCGGCCCATGGCGGCGCGGCAGCGGGCCGAGCCCGGGCCTCCGCTGCCCCGGCTCGTGGTGCTCGTCGACGACTTCGACGCCCTGCTCGCGCCCGCCCTCGGCTCTCCGGGGCGGCCCGCGGCCGGTTCGGTCGTACGCGCCCTGGAGGCGGTCGCGCGGGACGGTGAGCGGCTCGGCGTGCACCTGGTGGCGACCACGGGGCGCAGTGAGCGGATACCGGAGACCGAGCTGGGGCAGCGGGCCTCGCTGCGGGTGGTCCTCGACGCGGTGACGGCGGGGCCGGAGGAGCCCGCGCCGGGCCGGGGCGAGCTGCGGTCCCCGGACGGCAGGGCCACGGCGTTCCAGGCGGGGCGGGTCACCGGCCGGATTCCCCGGACGGCGACGCTGCGGCCCACGGTTGTGCCGCTGGAGTGGGAGCGGATGGGGGATCCGCCGGCTCGGCGGCCCGTGCGGGAGTTGGGGAACGGGCCGACGGATCTGGCGCTGCTGGCCAGTGCTCTGGAGAGGGCGGCGCGGTCGGTGTCGGCGGATCAGGTGCCGTCGCTTTTGTAGGCGGGCGGGGTTGGGTGTGCGGTGGCCTTGGTTCGGGGGACTGGCCTCGTTGTTCGGCTGCGGGTGCGTTGTGGCTGGGCGCGCAGTTCCCCGCGCCCCTTACGGGGCGCCGACCTGGGGTGCGTGTTAGCGGATCGTTGCTCCGTAGACCCTCTCCACCTCCATGGTGATCAGCACGCGGCGCTCCGCGACCATCACCGCGCGGTACTCGTCCCAGTCGGGGTGTTCGCCCGCGGCGTTGCGGTAGTACTCCACCAGGGCCTCGGCCTCGGGGCCGTGCGGGTCGGTGCCGGGGCCGGTGAGGGTGACCGTGCCCTCGGCGGTGGCCCAGGCCATGCCGTCGGGGTGGGTGACCTCCAGGGCTGCGCGCGGGTCCCTGCGCAGGTTGGTGGTCTTGGCGGTGCCCGCGGTGGTCGACACCTGGAGGCGGCCGGTGGCGCGGTCGTACGTCGGCAGGACCGGGGAGAGCTGGGGGCGGCCGTCGGACTTGATCGTGGCGAGGACTCCGAGGCGGCTCTCGGCGAGCAGCGCGTGCGGGTCGAAGGAGCCGTCGGTTGCGTCAGTCATGCCGGGGCCAACCGGCGTCGGGTGGTGCCTATTCCCACCAGTGGTGTGACAAGGCGTGGCAAGGGACGATGACGGCACGTCACAACGCCATCACGATCCACGAGTTGACACCGCAGGCCATCTTGCCGCCCCTCCCCGCGACGGCGTAGACCAGAGCGCACGGGACATGCCAGGAAGAGAACGGGGCAGTGATGCGCAGCACTCTTCGCAGGACACGCAGGACACCAGGGTCGCGGCAACGCCGGCGTGCCACCGCCAGGTTCACCGCGGCCCTCGTCGCGGGCACGCTCGCGCTCACCGTCACCGCGTGCGGCGGCGACAGCGACGACGGGGACAAGTCGGACGAGGGCGGGGGCAAGGACGGCGGGGCGACGGTCCAGCTGCCCGAGCTGGACGGGCAGACCGTCTCGGTGTCCGCCGTGTGGGGCGGCTCGGAGCGCAAGGTCTTCCTGAAGGTTCTCGACGAGTTCGAGGAGAGGACGGGCGCCAAGGTCTCCTTCGTCCCCGCACAGGACCCCATCATCAGCTTCCTGGAGTCGAAGGTGGCGGGCGGGCAGCCGCCGGACGTCGCGATGCTGCCGCAGGTCGGTGCGATCCAGCAGGCCGTGGCGAACAAGTGGGCCAAGCCGGTCGGCCCCGAGGCGCAGAAGGAGCTGGAGAAGAACTACGCCAAGGGGTGGCAGAACCTCGGCGCGGTCGACGGCAAGCAGTACGGCGTGTACTTCAAGGCCGCCAACAAGTCGCTGATCTGGTACAACACGCGGGTCTTCGAGAACGCGGGCGTGAGCGAGCCGAAGACCTGGGACGACTTCATGAAGACGGCCCAGACGGTCTACGACTCCGGGGTGCCGCCGGTATCGGTGGCGGGCGCCGAGGCGTGGACCCTCACCGACTGGTTCGAGAACATCTACCTGTCGCAGGCGGGGCCGGAGAAGTACGACCAGCTCGCGCAGCACAAGATCAAGTGGACGGACCCGTCGGTCAAGGAGGCGCTGACCACGCTCGGTGAGCTGTTCGGGAAGAAGGGCTTCGTCGCGGGCGGCGCGGACGGCGCGTTGCAGACGGAGTTCCCGGCGTCCGTGAAGCAGACGTTCAAGGGCGGCGACCAGCCCAAGGCCGGCATGGTCTTCGAGGGCGACATGGTCTCCCTGCCGATCTCCGAGACCAAGGCCGAGGTCGGCAAGGACGCCAAGGTGTTCCCCTTCCCGGCGGTCGGCGAGGAGTCCCCGGCGGTGGTCGGCGGTGACGCGGCCGTCGCGCTGAAGGACAGCAAGGGCGCGCAGGCGCTGCTGACCTATCTGGCCTCGCCGGACGCCGCGAGGATCTGGGCCGAGGCGGGCGGCTTCATCTCGCCGAACAAGAACCTGGACCTGGCGGCGTACCCGAACGACGTGCAGCGCGACATCGCCAAGGCGCTCATCGCGGCGGGCGACGACATCCGCTTCGACATGTCCGACCAGGCCCCGCAGTCCTTCGGCGGCACGCCGGGCAAGGGCGAGTGGAAGGCGCTGCAGGACTTCCTGAAGAACCCGAAGGACGTCGAGGGGACACAGAAGACGCTGGAGACGGCCGCCGCCAAGGCCTACAAGGACTGACGCGGTGGCGTCCGCGAACGCCGGGGGCACCCCCAAGGTCGTGCCCCCGGCCACGACTCCGCGCAAGAGCGTGACCGGCACCCGCAAGGCCGTGGCGGTGCTCTTCCTGCTGCCCGCCCTGGTGCTGCTCGGCGCGCTCGTCCTCTACCCCATCGGGTACTCGCTGTTCCGCAGCTTCTTCGACGAGTCGGGCGACTTCACGGCGTTCGGCAACTACAAGACGCTGTTCACGGACGACAGCATTCTGACCGCCATCAAGAACAACGCGATCTGGGTGGTCGTGGCGCCCACGGTGGCGACCGCGCTCGGCCTGATCTTCGCGGTGCTGACCGAACGGGTGCGCTGGGGCACGGCGTTCAAGCTCGTCATCTTCATGCCGATGGCGATCTCGATGCTCGCCGCGGGCATCATCTTCCGGCTCGTGTACGAGTCGGATCCCGACCGCGGTGTCGCCAACGCCGTCGCGGTGAGCGTGCACGACACGTTCGCCGAGTCGTCGGCGTTCCCGCAGGCGCATCCCGCCATGAACTCGCCCCTGAAGGCGGCCGACGGCGGCGCGTTCATCACCAAGGAGCCGGTGCGGGCGGGCGAGCCGGTGGCGCTGCCGCTGACGGGCGTACCGCCGAACGAGATGCCGGACGAAGCGAAGGCCGCGAAGCCCGCGCAGGCCGATCCGGACCGGGTCACCGGTGCGACCTGGCAGGACTTCACGCGCGGCAAGGGCCGGGGCGAGCCCAACGCGCCCGACACCTCCGAGTTCGGTTACGCGGGCATCCGGATCGAGGCCGTCAAGGGCGGCGAGGTGGTCGCGTCCACCGAGGCGGCGGCGGACGGCACCTTCGCGCTGCCGAAGGAGGCCGACGGTGCCCAACTGCGGTTCCCCGCATCGAACTTCCGCGAGCCGTACAACGGCGTCGACTGGCTCGGGCCGTCCCTGATCACACCGGCGGTCATCGGCTCGTACCTGTGGATGTGGGCCGGTTTCGCGATGGTCCTGATCGCGGCGGGGCTCGCGAGCGTGCCGCGTGAGCTGCTTGAGGCGGCGCGGGTGGACGGTGCCAACGAGTGGCAGGTGTTCCGGCGGGTGACGGTGCCGCTGCTCGCGCCGGTCCTCGCGGTGGTGCTGGTCACGCTCATGATCAACGTACTGAAGATCTTCGACCTGGTCTTCGTGATCCCGCCGGGCTCGTCGAAGGACGATGCGAACGTCCTGGCGCTCCAGCTCTACAACTCGGCTTTCGGCGACCGTGACACGGGCGTGGCGAGCGCCATCGCGATGCTTCTCTTCCTGCTGGTGATCCCGGTGATGCTGTTCAATATCCGGCGCATGCGGCGGGAGGCACGGCGATGACGACGAACCGGGTGGAGATCGTCAAGGCCAAGCAGTCCCTGGGCGGGCGGATCGCCTCCGCGCTGGGCGGGACCGCGCTGCGCGTGTTCCTGGTGCTGGTGGGTCTGTTCTGGCTGATGCCGACGATCGGGCTGCTCATCGGCTCGCTGCGGTCCTCCGCCGACATGAGCGAGAGCGGCTGGTGGAAGGTCTTCGGCGCGCCCTCGCAGATGACGCTGGACAACTACGCGAACCTCCTCAAGGACGAGACGATCACCGACTCGCTCCTGGCCAGCGTCACGATCACCGTGCCGGCGACCCTGCTCGTCGTGATCCTCGGCTCGCTCGCGGGGTACGCGTTCGCGTGGATGGACTTCCCTGGGCGTGACTGGTGGTTCATCGCCGTGGTCGGGCTGCTCGTCGTGCCGGTGCAGGTGGCGCTGGTGCCGATCGCCGATCTCTTCGGCAAGATCGGCATCTTCGAGACGACGGTGGGCGTGGTCATCTTCCACGTGGCGTTCGGTCTGCCGTTCGCGATCTTCCTGCTGCGGAACTTCTTCGCGGAGATCCCCCGCGAACTGCTGGAGGCGGCGCGGCTGGACGGGGCGGGTGAGCTGCGGCTCTTCCTGCGGGTCGTGATGCCGCTGGGGGCGCCGGCGATCGCCTCGCTCGGCATCTTCCAGTTCCTGTGGGTCTGGAACGACATGCTGATCGCGCTGATCTTCGCCGATTCGCAGAATCCGCCGATCACGGTGGCGCTCCAGCAGCAGGTGCGGTTCTTCGGCGACAACGTGCACATTCTGGCGCCGGGGGCGTTCATCTCGATGGTGATTCCGCTGGCGGTGTTCTTCGCGTTCCAGCGGCAGTTCGTGTCGGGGGTGATGGCGGGTGCGGTGAAGTAGCCGCCGCGTGGCGTGGAACGTCCGTCCGTACGTACGGTGAATGGGGCGGCCCGTGGTTGGGCCGTCCCGTTTCGTTGCGGGGCGCCTCGGGGCGTCTTGGGGGCGGGGCCGCGGGGGTAGGTCCGTGCTCGCCCTCTTGGTGCGGGGCCTTTGCTGCTTCGGGGCCCTGGTGACCACCACTGTGCTCCGCGCGCACCTACCCCCACGTCCCCTCGCGTGCGCTCGCGGGTGCGGGCCGGCGTCGGGCTCATGTGCCTCAGCCCCCCCGGCCGACGTCCCCTCCGGCGCGCTCGCGGGTGCGGGCCGGTGTCGGCTGTGCGCCTCCAGGTTCGCGGCCGGCGTGCGCTCGCGGGTGTGGGCCGGGGGCGCCTGGGGTCGTCTTGGGGGCGGGGCCGCGGGGGTAGGTCCGTGCTCGCCATCTTGGTGCGGGGCCTTTGTTGCTTCGGGGCCCTGGTGACCACCACTGTGCTCCGCGCGCACCTACCCCCACGTCCCCTCGCGTGCGCTCGCGGGTGCGGGCCGGCGTCGGGCTCATGTGCCTCAGGGCCTCCGGCCGACGTCCCCTCCGGTGCGCTCCCGGCGGCGGCCATGTGGCTCCGGGCACCGGCCGCAACGTCTCGCTTCCTCGCGGGACGCGTTCCGCTGCTCCGTGCGGGGCGATTGTGGGGGCGAAACGGGGGGCGGAGTGCGAGTCGCGGTCTCAAAATGGGCAAAGTGGATAAATGGACCGCATTGGTTTCACGCCACTCCGCCTCGTCGGGCCTCGGCCACGCCTCGTCCGGCGGCTGCGTGCCACCGTGCGCAGCACGCGGTTCCGGCTGGAGCGGGTCGCCGCCGGGCGGCCGCACGGCGGTGTGTCCCGCGCCGAGCCGCCGCTGACGCCCGTGCATCTCTCGCTCCGTGACAGCCGCACCCTGAACCTCGCCCTCGCGGCGGGGAGCGCCGCGCCCCCGGACCGGGCCCGGCTGCTGATCACGCGCGGCCGCCGCAGGCTCACCGTCCCTCTCGTCCTCGAGCGGCACACGGCCGGGACGCCCCTCCTGACCGCCACGGCCACCCTGCGGGACATGCGGGACGGCGTGTGGCGGCTCACCGTCGAGACGCGGGACGCCGACGGCCGCGTACGGCGTCGGGGGATCACGCCCGCCGGGCAGGGCGCGTCTCCCGCGACGCCCACCCTGCCGCACGCCCCCGACCCGCGGACCGGGACGCTCGTGCGGGTCGTCCGCTCCCGCACCGGGCGGGCCGTGCTCCAGGCCACGCGGCCGCGGCCCCGCGCGGAACTGGTGCGCTTCGAGCCGCGCGGGGACGGGATCACCGTGCACGGGCGGCTGGTCGGGGCGGCCCTCGCGCCGGTGCGCGCGGAGGCCGTGCGGCGCAGGGACAAGGTCGTCGTGCCGGCCGACGTCGTGGGCGGACCGGGCGGCGCGTTCATGCTGCGGGTGCCGCTCGGTGCCATGACCGGGGCCGGGGCCGGGCAGTGGGTGTGGGACTTCCGGGTGGCGGGGCTGCCGCTCGGGCGGTGGCTGACGGACGTGCGGGACCCCTCGGCCGCCTACCCCACGCCCTTCCGCGTCTTCGCGCTGCCGGAAGGGGCGCTGGTCCGGGCACACGCCCACTTCACCGGCACCGGCGCCTTCGCGGTGACGTGCCGGGACATCACCGACCTCACGCGGGAGCCCGCTAAGGAGACCTCATGAAGATCACGTACCTGCTCGGTTGGGGGGACGAGATGGGTGGCACCGAGTTGGCCACCTACACCCAGGCCGCACATCTCGCCGAGCGGCCCGGGATCGAGGTCGAGGTCGTCTCCGTCTTCCGGACCCGCGCCGAGCCGTTCTTCGCGGAGGCGCGCGCTGTGCCCGTGCGGTATCTCGTAAATCGTACGGCGTCGCCCGAACGGCCTGTGCGAGAGACCGAGTTGGACGCTTCCGCGTGCCGCACCCTCGCCGCGCTGCCCAGCGAGCTGATCAGGCCCGCCTGGGAGGACACCTTCGACCGGCTCTCCGACATCGAGATGACCGCCGCGCTCTCCGCGATCGACACCGACGTGCTGGTCACCACCACGCCCGCGCTGCTCGCCGCCGCCGTGACGCTCGCGCCCGCGCGGGTGATCACCGTCCACCAGGAGCACCGCCCCACCCAGCGGCGCGGCCCCTCCGGCGAACCGCTGCTCCTGCACGCGCCCCGCCTGGACGCCCTGGTCACGCTGACCGAACGCACCCGCGACTGGATCGCGGAGTCCCTCGGGCCCACCGCGCCGGAGCTGGCGGTCATTCCGAACGCCGTGCCGGACGGCTTCCGGCCGCGCGCGGACGGCGAGAGCAAGGTCATCGTCATGGCGGCGCGGCTGACCGGCGAGAAGCGCGTCGACCATGCCGTGCGGGCCTTCGCCCAGGTCGCCGAGGCGTACCCCGAGTGGACGCTGCGGATCTTCGGCAGCGGCCACCGCGAGCAGCATCTGCGCCGCCTGGTCGACGGCTTCGGCCTGCACGACCGGGTCGAACTGCTCGGCCCCTGCCAGGACATGGCCGCCGAGTGGGCCAAGGCGGGGCTGAGCCTGATGACCGCCGGGCACAACGAGGCGTTCCCGCTCGTGCTCCTGGAAGCGCTCGCCGCCGGGGTGCCCGTCATCGCGTACGACGTGCTGACCGGGCCCGCCGAGATCGTGCGGCACCGCGTCGACGGGCTGCTCGTCCCACCCGGGGAGGTGGAAGAACTCGCCTGTGCCATGGCCGCGTTGATGGGTGATGGTGTTGCTCGGCGCGCTTACGGCCGTGCCGCCCGTGAAGGCGTCTACGCCCGTTTCTCCTCGGCGGACGTCACCGCGCGCTGGGAGGAGCTGTACACGCGGCTCGTGGCCGGGCGGGAGCGGCCGGAGCGGCTGCGCGGGCGCGCGGACCGCGTGGCGCTCGGTGTCGCCTCCGGCGGCTGCGGCTTCCGGCCCACCGCGCCGCACACCTTCGACGCCGCGGCCGCCACCGACGAGCGGGCCCGCGAGGACGAGATCATCGCCGCCGATCCGACGGGCCGCGTCATCCGCTCGGTGGGCCGCCTCGCCGAGCGGCGCGACGACGTGCTCGCCCCGCGCATGGCGGAGTGGAACCTGCGGCTCACCGCGTCCGCCCTGGAGGCCCAGGACGTGCCCTACGTGCTGGTGCGCACCGCCGACGGCACCGCCCACACCCTGGCGGTGGCCGCCGACGACCAAGACCGGGCGCTGAAGGCCCTGGCCGCGGCGCTGCGCGGGCAGCCGGTCTACGCCGAGCTGGTCAACCCGCGTGACGCGGCGCCCGGAGTCGTCCTCGCCGAACGCCTGGACTCCATCGGCGACCTGTCCGGCGTCAAGGTCTTCAAGCCGGTGACCACGACCACCCTGTCGCTGCGGCACGGCGCGGGCCTCGGCTGCACGGTGGCGTTCTGGCCCCGCACGCCCCGGGGCGCGCCCACCGCCGAGGACGGCTTCCGCGCGCCGTTCGGGACGACGCTGGCCGGCTCGGTGCTGCCCTCGCTGACCCCGACGGCGACCCTGCGGGTGGGGGACCGGGACTACCCGACCCTCCAGGTGTTCACCGAACTCCTCGTCAGGGACATCGACTTCCCCATCGACGCCGTCTACACCTGGGTCGACGACTCCGACCCCGAGTGGCGCGCCCGCCGGGACGCGACCCGCGGCGGCAACCGGCAGGAGTCGGCGGACGACGGGGCGGTGCGCTTCCGCAACCGCGACGAACTCCGCTTCAGCCTGCGCTCGCTGGCGATGTACGCGCCGTGGGTCCGGCATGTCTTCCTCGTCACGGCCGGGCAGGTGCCGGACTGGCTCGACCGGGAGCATCCCGGCCTGACGGTCGTCGACCACCGCGACCTGTTCGCCGAACCCGAGGAGTGTCTGCCCACCTTCAACTCGCACTCCATCGAAAGCCAACTGCACCGTGTCGAGGGGCTGTCGGAGCACTTCCTGTACTTCAACGACGACATGTTCCTCGGCCGCCCCACCAACCCGGACACGTTCTTCCTCAGCAACGGCCTGCCCCGCTTCTTCTGGTCCTCGGAGTCGGTGCCCGCGCTGCCGCTCTCGCCGGACGACGAGGGCTATCTGGCGGCGGCGAAGAACAACCGCGAGCTGCTGCGCCACACGTTCGGCAGGACCACGACCCACAGCTTCTTCCACGTGCCGTACGCGCTGCGCCGCAGCGTCCTGACGGAGATCACCGAGCGCTTCCCCGAGCAGCTGGCGGCCACGGCCCGCAGCCGCTTCCGCTCCGTCGGCGACCACTCCCTCGTCTCGTCGCTCTACCAGCACTACGCGTACCTCACCGGGCGCGCGGTGCCGGGCACCATCTCGTACGACTTCGTGGACATCGGCGACCGCGCCGACCACGCGCGGCTCGGGCGGCTGCTGCAGAACCGCGACAGGACGGCGTTCTGCATCGGGGAGTCGCCCGACAGCGGCATGGCGGACGAGGAGATGGCGCTGGCCATCAGGTCGTTCCTGACGGCGTACTTCCCGGTGCGTTCGCCCTATGAGCTGTGAGCGGCGGGCAGGAAGAGCCGCCGTACGACGCGTTCGGCGGCCTTCCCGTCGTCGTAGGGGCAGAAGCGGGACCGGAACGCCGACCGCAGCTTCGCCGCCTGTGGGGAGTCCCAGGCGCCGCCCCGGAACAGCTCCGCCAGTTCGTCCTCGGTGGTGGCCACCGCCCCTGGCGTCTCGCCCGGCTGCCCGGAGAGCAGGTCGAAGTAGGTGCCGCGGGCGAGGCGGTAGGCCTGCCAGTCGGGGGCGTACGTCACGATCGGGCGGTCCAGGCAGGCGTAGTCGAACATCAGGGACGAATAGTCGGTGACGAGCGCGTCGGCGGCGAGGCAGAGGTCTTCCACGCGCGCGTGGCCGGTGGCGTCGACGATCCGCGGGTGGGCGTCGAGCCCGGCGTCGGCGCCGTAGAAGTAGTGGGCGCGCACGAGGACGACGTAGGCGGGGCCGAGCCGGTCGGCGAAGCGCCTGAGGTCCAGGTGGGGCAGGAAGCCCTTCTGGTAGTCGCGGTGGGTGGGCGCGTACAGCAGCACGGTCTGACCGTCCTCGACGCCCAGCTCCGCGCGGATGCGGGCGATCTCCTCGCCGCCCGTCGTGAAGTACACGTCGTTGCGCGGATAGCCCGCCTCCAGGGCCTCGTACGCGGGAGAGGGGTAGACGCGTTCCCAGATCTCCGTGGAGTGCGGGTTGGCGGAGAGGCTGAAGTCCCACTGGTCGGTGTGGTCGAGGACCTTCTGGAAGCTGATGCCGTGCGTGCCGGCCGGGTAGCGGCGCTGGTCCAGGCCCATCTTCTTCAGCGGGGTGCCGTGGTGGGTCTGGAGGTAGACCTGCCCGGGGCGCTTGGTGAAGCCGCCGGGGAAGCTGGAGTTGTTGATGAGGTACGTCGCTCTGGCCATCGCCTCCCAGTAGCGCCGGGAGCCTTCGACGACGTACTCGATCCCGGCGGGCACCTTGTCCCTGTGGCGTCCGGAGACCACCCACACGCCCCGGATGTGCGGCGCGAGTTCGCGGGCCTTGGCGTGGATCGCGGCCGGGTTGCAGGAGACCGCGCGGTTCCAGTAGGCGCCGTAGACCGCGAGGTGCGGGTCCAGGGCGCGGTGCAGGTCGGCGCGGTAGGCGGCGCGCATGGCACGGGCACGCAGCTTCTTCTTCTGCCGCTTCAGGTGCCGGGTGAGGCGCAGGCGCCGCGACTCGGCCTTGCGCAGACTTTCATAGGCCGCGTAGGAGGCGGTGGCGAGGGCCTTCTCGCCGGGGCCGCGGGGCTCGGTGCCCTCGGGCGCGTACGTGCGGTGGACGCGGGCCGCCTCGCGGAAGAAGTCGCGCCGGTCGCCCGTGCGGATCCGGCCGGGGTCGTCGAGGACGGCGAGGAGGTGCGCGGCGGCGTGCGGAAGGAGCCGGGCGCGGTCGGCGGGCCCGGCGGCGGCGAGCAGCTCCCCGTACCGCCCGATGACGGCGAAGTGGTGGCGGCCCGGCGTCTTGGAGAAGCTGCCGCCGCGCCGCTCCCGCCAGCGCACGCAGGTCCGGTCGCAGGTGGCGAGGCGCTCGCCCGCGCGCAGGGTCGCGGTGTGGACGGGCACCACGTCCTCGTACGCGCCGTCGGAGAAGGCGAGCCGCTGCGCGCACCAGAAGTCGCGGCGGAAGAGGCGGTTCCAGGCGGCCGGGGCGGCGCCCAGCGGATCGCCCGTGAGGAGGGTGCCGCCGGGGCGGACGGTATCCCACCAGTCGACGCGGTCGTGCGCGAAGAGCAGGACGTCCGGATCGCCGTGGGCCGTCAGGGCCGCGTCGAGGGCTTCGAGGGCGCCCGGCAGCAGCAGGTCGTCGCCGTCGAGGAAGAGGAGGTGGCCGCCGGTGGCGCGGTCGGCGCCGATGTTGCGCGCGGGGCCGGTGCCCGCCCGGACGGGGAGGCGGATCAGGCGCACGCGCGGGTCGCGCTCCGCGTATTCGGCGGCGATCGCGGCGCAGGCGTCGGGCGAAGCGTCGTCGACGACGGTCAGCTCGAGGTCGCCGAAGGACTGGGTGAGCACTGAGTCCAGGCATTCCCGCAGGTAGCCCTGGACGCGGTGGGCGGGGACGACAACCGAGAAGCGCGACATAGCAACCGACGGTAGTCAGCCGGACACCGCCTGTCGAAGACCTCACCTCACTCATTGGGGTGACACACGCCAGAGAAACTGACCGGCACCGACCGCGAACGGGCAAAGGGGGCTAAATATGCCCGTACTCCCATGAAAGGCCGGTCGCCGTGCAGCCCCGTCTCAGCGTCGTCGTGCCCATCTACAACGTCGAGGAGTTTCTGGAGGAGTGCCTGGAATCGATCGCCCGGCAGACCGTCAACGGCGTGGCCGGACCGGGACGGCATGACGGTCCGGACGGGCCGGACGGCCCCCGTGGTCTGGAGTGCGTCATGGTCGACGACGGCTCGACCGACGGCAGCCCGCTCATCGCCCGTGAGTTCGCCGCCCGCGACCCGCGGTTCGTCTACGTCCGCCAGCGCAACGCCGGGCTGAGCGCCGCCCGCAACACGGGTGTGCGCAAGGCGTCGCCCACCGCCGAGTTCCTGACCTTCGTCGACAGCGACGACGTCGTGCCGCACGACGCGTACGAGCGGATGATCGCGAGCCTGGACGAGACCGGCTCCGACTTCGCGACCGGCAACGTCTGGCGGCTGACCGAGCGCGGCCGCTCGCAGGCCTGGCAGTACAAGTGGCTGACCGAGCCGCGCACCCGTACGCACATCTCGCGCGACCTGGACCTGCTCTCCGACCGCGTGGCCTGGAACAAGGTGTTCCGCCGCTCCTTCTGGGACCGGCACCGCTTCGCCTTCCCCGAGGGCAAGCTCTACGAGGACACGCCCGTGATGATCCCCGCGCACTTCCTCGCCCACTCCGTGGACGTGCTCAGCGACCACGTCTACTACTGGCGGATCCGCGAGGGCTCCATCACCCGGCGGCGCACCGACGTCAAGGGTGTGCGGGACCGGATCGCGGCCTGCGCGCACGTCAGCGGCTTCCTCGCCCGGCACGCGCCGGAGATGAAGAAGACGTACGACGCCTCCTGTCTGCGCGACGACTTCGTGTACTTCCTGGAGGGGCTGCCGATGGGCGGCCCCGAGTACCGCACGGCCTTCATGACGGACGCCGCCGCCTTCCTGCGCCGCGCCGACCCCGCCGTCATCACCGGACTCCCCGTCGACCTGCGCGTCAAGTGGCACCTCGTCCGTGAGGCGCGCACCGCCGAACTCATCGATCTGCTCGCCTTCGAGCGGGCCAACGGCACCGCCTTCCACGTGCGCGGCGCTCTGCGCCGCCGGGCCGCCTACCCGGGCATCGGCCGCGTCCCGGAGAAGCTGACGCGCGTCGGGCGGGGCGAACTGCCCGTCGTGGCGCGGGCCGGCGAGGCCCGGTGGGGCGACGACGGGAAACTGCGGATCAGCGGATACGCGTACGTGCGCAATCTGGAGGCGACCCGCCCCGGGCACTCCGTCAAGGCGGGCCTTCTGCGGTCGACCCGGAGCAAGGGGCGGCTGCGCCGCGTGCCGACGCGGACGGTCGCCGCCCCGCAGGCCACCGAGCAGTCACGGCAGCGCCTGCACTGCTACGACCTGGCCGGCTTCGAGATGACCGTCGACCCGGAGCAGTTGCGGACGGGCGGGGCGTGGCGGCCCGGGAACTGGCTGCTCGGCGTGGTCGTCGCGGGTCACGGCACGGTGCGGCGCGCGGCCGTGCGGGCCGCCGAGGGGGCGTCCGCGCAGTCCCTGGTGCGCGAGCTGGGCGACGGGCTGCGCCTGGTCCTCGGCCACAGCAAGGGGCGCCTGGTCCTGCGGGTCCAGGAGTACGCGGCGCGCGTCGAGGCCCACCGGCGCGACGGGGGCGACGTGGTGCTGAGCGGCGGCCTGCCCGGCCGGGTGCGCCCCCGGGCCCTGCGCCTCACCCACAAGCACTCCGGGACCGACGTCGACTACCCGGTGGCGCTCGCCGACGACCGCTTCGAGGTCCGCGTGCGGCTCGCGGACCTGACGGGAGTGGCGCCCACCCCGCACCTCGCGCCGAAGGAGGTCGAGCCGCCGCACGGCGACCGCTGGCAGGCCAACCTCGTCCTGCCCGACGGCACGCTGAAGTCGCTGGCCGCCGCTCTCGCCCTGGCGCCGGGGCGGTACGCGTCGGACGACGGCCGCGAGCTGTGCGCCACGGCCAACGACCGGGGCGAGCTGGTCGTCGAGGTGACGCGGCAGCCGGTCGCCGACCGCGTGGCGTGGGGCGCGGACGGCACGCTGACCGTCGAGATGCTCGCCTCCGAGGCCGCCTGGCCCGAGGCCGAACTGGTCCTGCGGCACAGCGGCCGCGACGAGGAGCTGACGGTCCCCGCCGAACGCGTCGCGGACGACCGGCTGCGCGCGGTGGTCGCGCCGGGCGGCGGGGCGCTGCGCGAGGGGCGGTGGTACGCGTTCCTGCGGGACACCGGGAGCGCCCCCGGGCAGGCCGGGCAGGCCGGGCAGGCCGAGATCGGCATGCCGGTGCGGCTGCTCGCCTCCGTGGCGGCCGGGCTGCCGCTCCACCGGGGCGTCGAGGGGCGGGAGTTCACCGTCGACCGGCGGTTCGGCGACCGGCTCCTCGTCGAGGCGGGCTCCGTGCTCGCGCGCACCGAACGCGGCGCCTACCGCCAGCACCGGCTGCGCACCACCCACTACCCGCGCCACCGCGGGCAGCCGCTCACCGACGCCGTGCTGTACCTCGACGGGGACTCGCCGCGCGCCGTCCACGAGGAGCTGGTGCGGCGCGGCGCCGACGTCGAGCACCTGTGGGTCACGCACGACCAGCAGACCCGCGTGCCCGCCGGGGCGAAGGGCGTGGAGGAGCACAGCGCCGCCTGGTACGAGGCGCTGGCCCGCTGCCGTCGCATCGTCACCGCGGGCCACCTGCCCGACTTCTTCGAGCGCCGCGAGGGCCAGACCGTCGTACAGACCTGGAACGGCGCCCCGCTCAAGCGCATCGGCACCGACCTCACCGACTCCCTCTACGCCGACCACGGACATCTCGACGCCCTGCCGCGCCTGTCCCGCCAGTGGGACGTCCTGGTCTCGCCGAATCGCTTCTCCACCCCGCACCTGGGCCGCGCCCTCGCCTACGACGGCGAGGTCCTGGAGGCGGGCTCGCCCCGCAACGACGTGCTGTTCGGCGACGACCGCCAGAAGGTCGCCGAGCGGGTGCGCCACGAGCTGGGCGTCACGCCGGACAAGCGGGTCGTGCTGTACGCGCCGACCTACCGGGACCATCTCGCGTACGCCCCCGGCCGGTTCCGCTACGAGCCGGCGCTCGACTTCCGCGCCGCCGAGTCGGTGCTCGGCGACGACCACGTCCTGCTGGTGCGCAAGCACCCGTTGACGGCGGGCCGGCTTCCGGGCGCCCGCGCGCCGTTCGTGCGGGACGTGTCGGCCCATCCCCGGGCCGCCGAACTCCTGCTCATCGCCGACGTGCTGGTGACGGACTACTCCTCGCTGATGTTCGACTTCGCGCACACCGGGCGCCCGATGCTCTTCCACGCCTACGACCTGGAGCACTACCGCGACACCGTGCGCGGCTTCTACCTCGACTTCGAGACGAGCGCGCCGGGGCCGCTGCTCGCCTCCACCGATGAGGTCGTCGAGGCGCTGCGCGACCTGGACGCCATCGCGGCCCGGCACACGGACGCGTACACGGCCTTCCGTGAGGCGTACTGCGACCTGGACGACGGCCGGGCCGCGGCCCGCGTCGCGGAGAGGCTGATGCGGTGAGCGGCACGCTCCTCGTGCGCAGGACCGTCCACGGCGCGACGGCTTTGGGGGGCGGCCCCCGGTGGCGCCCCTCCCCCTACGCGGTGTTCGGCGGACTGTTCTGGCTGGTGATGTCGCTGGCGTTCTGGCGGGTGCCGATGTGCTGCGACTTCGGGCAGCACGCGGCGGTCGTGGAGCGCCTCAAGGACGACCTCCTGCACCCCGCGCACCCGATGGCCGACCTGCCGGGCGACGGCAGCGCGTACTACTCGCCGTACGCGGTCGCCCAGGGCCTGTTCGCCAAGGCGACCGACCTGGCGGGCTGGCAGGTCGTCAAGATCTCGGGCCCGCTCAACCTCATCGTCCTGCTCACCGGCATCGGCCGGTTCGTGCGGCTCCTGACGCCCCGCCCATGGGCCCCCGTCCTCGCGCTGTTCGCGATGGTGCTGCTCTGGGGCACGCGCATGGCGTGGTGGAGCGGCTATCTGGGCCTGATGTCGATGACGGGGAACCTCGGCTACCCGTCGACGTTCGCGATCGGCCTGGCGTTCTGGGCGTGGGCGTGGGCCGGTTCGCTGGCACGGGGCCCGCGCAGAAGGGGCCTTGGGGCGTACGTCGGTCTGGGCGCCCTGTGCGGGACCGTCCTGCTCATCCATCCGATCTCGTCGGTGGCGGCGGTGATCGGCGTGGTCGCGTTCGCGGCGTCCGGCCGGAAGGTGTGGATGTGGGCGGCGACCGGCGCGACCGCGGCCCTGATCGCGTCGCTCTGGCCGTACTACAGCGTCTTCTCCCTGGTCGGCGACGGCAGCGTCGACTGGATCCACCGCCAGCTCTACACCGAGATGCCCCAGCGCTTCTGGCTGGCGCTGCTCGGTCTGCCCGCCCTGTGGCTGCGCTTCCGCAGGGACCGCGCGGACCCGCTGGTGCTGATGTTCGCCCTGGAGTGCGCGGTCGTCGCGTACGGCTGGGTCAGCGGCCACTACACCTACGGCCGCATCCTTGGACTGACGCTGGTGCCCCTGCAGTTCGCCCTGGCCATCGAGCTTGCGGCGCCGCGGCCCTGGGGGTGGCGGCGGGGCGCGCTCGCGGGGGCGGCGGCGCTCGGGGCCTGCGTGGGGTTCTTCCAGATCCAGGCGGGGGCGGTGGTGCCGCGGGCGCTGGATCCCATCGGGTTCGACCAGCCGCCGCGCTGGCCGGACTACGGCTGGGCGGTCGGCCACATGCGGCGCGGCGACGTCGTGCTGACCGACGGCTACCGCCCCACCCGGTCCGTGCCCGCGTACGGCGCCAACCTCGTCGCCCCGGCCTGGCCGGACGCCTCGCTGGACGAGGACGTCCGGGGCCGCCGTCTGGCCGCCGTGCGCGCGTACCTCTCCCCCGACTCGACACGCGAGGAGCGCGCGGCGATCGTGCGCCGCTACGAGGTGCGGTGGCTGCTGCTCTCCCCCGGCCAGAAGGTGCCGCACGAGGCGGTGGTCGTCGACTGGAGCCGGCACACCGGCGAGGTGCTGGCGCGGGTCGGCGGTCCGAAGCACCCGAACCGGGACGGTGCGGCACCCCGGAATACCCCCCTAATCGGATAATTACGAGAAACCACTAATATTTCCCCCGTGGACCGCATCCCGCCTCACCCGACTGCCCAGAACCCATCCGCCCCTAACCCGTCCGCCGACCAGGTCTCCGTCGTCGTGATCGGCTACGACGACGCCGCCCATGTCGCGGACGCGGTGCGCTCCGCGCTGGCCCAGGGCCCCGTCGTCCGCGAGGTGATCGCCGTCGACGACTGCTCGACGGACGGCAGCGACGCGGTCCTCGCCGGCCTCGCGGAGCGGGACCGGCGCGTGCGGGTGATCCGCCGCGCGAGCAACAGCGGCGGCTGCGGCACCCCCCGCAACGACGGGATCGACGCCGCGTCGGCGCCGTACGTGATGTTCCTGGACAGCGACGACGTGCTGCCGCCCGGCGCGGCGGCCGCGCTGCTCGCCGCGGCCGAACGGCACGGCGCCGAGGTCGCGTCGGGGCTGTGCGTGCGCCGCGAACTGCCCTCGGGCCGCGAGGTGCCCTGGCAGCCGGAGCTCTACGCCAAGGCCCGGCTCGTCGCCCGGCCCGAGCTGCGCACCCGCCTCGTCCACGACACGCTCTGCGTCAACAAGCTCTACCGCACCGGCTTCCTGCGCGAACACGGCATCCGCTTCCCCGAAGGCCGCTTCGTCTACGAGGACTTCGTCTTCACCGCGCGCGTGCTCGCCGCGGGCCCGCGCATCGCGCTCGTCCCCGACACGGTGTACGTGTGGCACGTGCGGCGCGCCGCCGCCAAACTCTCCATCTCCCTGGACCGCTCGGGAATCACCAACTGGCAGGCCCGCATGGAGGCCCACCGCCAGGCCGTGGAGATCCTGCGGGACGCGCCGGGGCCCGGCGGCAAGCGGCTGGCGCGGGCGGCCCGCGCCAAGTTCATCGACCACGGGCTGCGCATGTACGCCCGTGAACTGACCGCGCGCGGCGAGGAGTACCGGCGCGAGTGGTGGGCGCTCACGCGGGCGTACCTGGAGACGTTCGACGCCGCCGACCTCGACGCCGCGCCCGCTCCGGGCCGCGTCATCGCGCGCGTCGTCCTCGCCTCCGAACAGCCGCGCGACCTGGGCCGCCTCAAGCAGGTGGCGGCGCGCCCCGCGCGGCTCGCGCCGCCGTATCCGAGGGCGGCCGACGGCACGCCCGTGTGGGCGGCGGACCTGCCCCAGGTCACCCTGGAGCACCTGCTGGTACGCCCCGTGCGGCTGCTCCCCCTCGCGGTCGACGGCGAGCTGCGGCCCCGCGCGGGCGGCAGCCGGCTCACGCTGCGGCTGCGCGAGCTGTACGGGCGGGTCGCGGCCGCGGGCCCCGACACCGTCGACGTCGAACTGGTGCACCGGCACAGCGGCCTGCCGGGCCTGCGCAGGACCGCGGCGTTCGGCCCCGAGCGGCCCGGCGAGACCTGGACCGCGGAGGTCCTGCTCGACCTCGGGTCACTGGACGGCGGCGTGTGGGACCTGCGGCTGCGGGTCCGCTTCGCCGACGGGACGACGCGCGAGTCCACCGCCCACGCCGTCGCGGGACCCGGGCTGCTGCGCCGCACGGTGGTGCCGAACGGGCGGCACGGCGTCCTGCTCGTCCAGCCGTACGCCACCCAGGCGGGGAACCTCTCGGTGCGGCTCGCCCCCGGCGTGCGGGGTGTCGCCGGGGTCGCGAAGCGGCGCCTCACGCGGCTGGCCGACTCCCTCAAGGGCTCCCTCAGGGGTTCCCTCGGAGTCTCCCTGGGGCGCGCTTCCGGCCGCTGACACGGCCCGTACACCGGCTCTGCGACACTGCACCTTCACGGAACACGCGCGACAAGACGGGACAAGGACGACCATGACCTGGCTGATCACCGGCGGCGCCGGATACATCGGGGCGCACGTCGTCCGCGCCATGACGGAGGCGGGCGAGCGGGCCGTGGTCTACGACGACCTGTCCACCGGCATCGCCGAACGCCTCCCGGCGGGCGTCCCGCTCGTGACCGGCTCGACGCTGGACGCGGAGCTCGTCGCCCGCGCCCTGAAGGACCACGCCATCACCGGCGTCATCCACCTGGCGGCGAAGAAGCAGGTCGGCGAGTCGGTGGAACAGCCCCTGCGCTACTACCGCGAGAACGTGGAAGGCCTGCGGGTCCTCCTCGAAGCGGTGGTGGAGGCCGGGGTCCCGTCCTTCGTCCTCTCCTCCTCCGCCGCGGTGTACGGCATGCCGGATGTCGACCTCGTCACCGAGGAGACACCGTGCCTGCCGATGAGCCCCTACGGCGAGACGAAGCTGGCGGGCGAGTGGCTGGTGCGGGCCACCGGCCGCGCGCACGGCCTGGCGACGGCGTCCTTGCGCTACTTCAACGTGGCGGGGGCGGCCTCGCCCGAGCTGGCGGACACCGGCGTCTACAACCTCGTCCCGATGGTCTTCGAGAAGCTCACCGCCGGTGAGTCCCCCCGCGTCTTCGGCGCGGACTACGCCACCCCGGACGGCACCTGCGTACGCGACTACATCCACGTCGTCGACGTGGCCGAGGCCCATGTGGCGACGGCCCGCAGGCTCGCGGCGGCGGCGCCCGGCACGGACCTGACCCTCAACGTCGGCCGGGGCGAGGGCGTCTCGGTGCGCGAGATGACGGACCTCATCAACGACGTGACGGGGTACGCCATCCCCGCCGAGGTCACCGGCCGCCGCCCCGGCGACCCGGCCCGCGTGGTGGCCGCGGCGGACCGCGTCGCCACGGAACTGGGCTGGACGGCCAAGCGCGACGTGCGCGACATGATCACCTCGGCGTGGGCGGGGTGGGTGCGGCTGCATCCGGAGGCGGGCGCCCGCCCGGGGGTGTAGCAGGCCCCACCATCGGTCCGGGGGAGCGCCCCGTCGTTGCGGCGGCCGACCGGTGACAGCGTGGGTGCCGGGCCGCCGCACGGCGCGCCGGCCACCCGCCCCCGGAAGGAATCACCCCATGAAGGCCCTGCTCTGGCTCGTCCTGGCCGCCGCTGTCGCCGTCAACGTCTCGACCAGCCTCGTCTTCGACGGCGTCCAGCAGGTCCTGATCAGCGTCGCCACGGGCGCCGTGGCGCTCGGCACGGCGGTGACGCTGTACGTGACGCGGCGCCGCGACGCCTGAGCAGCCGCTTTCAACGGCCGACGCCGCTCAGAGCGCCCGCAGCCCGGCGGCCGTGGCCGCCGCGAGCCGGCCCAGGTACCCCTTGGGCAGCTGGGCCCGCACCACCACCGAGCGCCAGTAGAGCGGCCCCGACACCAGGTCGAGGGCCAGCTCCTCGTCGGCCCCCTCCCGCAGCTCGCCCCGCTCGACGGCGGCCCGCACGATGCCGCTCGCGACTCCGTGCTGCCCTTCGCGCAGCGCCTTCTGGAGCGCCTCGGCGATCTCGGGATTGCGGGCCGCCTCGGCCTGGAGGTCGGGGATGATCTGCGAGGCGACGGGGTGCCGCAGGGCGCGTGAGGTCACCTCGTACAGCAGCCGCAGATCGCCCTCCAGGGAGCCGGTGTCCGGCGCGGGGAGCCCCTGGACCGCTATGGCCGACACCAGGTCGAGCACGAGGTGCAGCTTGGAGCGCCAGCGGCGGTAGACGGCGGTCTTGCCGACGCCCGCGCGGCGGGCGATGCCCTCGATGGACATGCGCGCGTACCCGACGGAGGCCAGTTCCTCGAAGACGGCGGCCCGGATGGCCTCGGTCACGTCCTCGCGGAGCACGGCCGCTCCGGCGGGCGCCCTGCGGCGCGGCCGTGCCCCCGTGGGCGCGCCCTGCTGCTCGCCCTCCGGCCCGCCCGCCTGTTCACCCTCTGGCCTGCTCGTCGTCATACGGACAGCATAAGCAGGGCCTGGCGTCACGACGATACGGTTGCGTTCCGACGTCACGAGGTCCTACGCTCGGCGTTGCGACGATACGGGACCGTCCCGACGTACGCCGCAGCCCTCCGCAGCCTCCCCGAGCGAAAGCCACGGATGTGAGCCAGGACCTCGACGCACCACCGCCCGCACCCCCCACCCAGGCGGCCCCCCTCTCCCCCGCCGAACTCGCCGCCCGGCACGGCCTGACCGTCAGCGGCGCCCGCCCCTCCCTGCCCGCGTACGTCCGGCAGCTGTGGCGGCGCCGCCACTTCATCACCGCCTTCGCGACGGCCAAGCTGACGGCCCAGTACAGCCAGGCCAAGCTCGGCCAGCTCTGGCAGGTGATGACCCCGCTCCTGAACGCGGCGGTCTACTACTTCGTCTTCGGCGTCCTGATGGACACCAAGCGGGACGTGGAGGACTACGTCCCGTTCCTGGTCACCGGCGTCTTCGTCTTCACGTTCACGCAAGCGTCCGTCATGGCCGGCACCCGTGCCATATCGGGCAGCCTCGGCCTGGTCCGCGCCCTGCACTTCCCGCGGGCGTCGCTGCCCATCTCGTACTGCCTGCAACAGCTCCAGCAGCTGCTGTTCTCCATGGCCGCGCTCGTCGTGATCCTGCTCTGCTTCGGCGTCCCGCCCGCGCCGTCCTGGCTCCTGGTGATCCCGGTCCTCGTACTCCAGTTCACGTTCAACACGGGCCTGGCGCTCGTCATGGCCCGGCTCGGCAGCAGGACGCCGGACATCGCGCAGCTGATGCCGTTCGTGCTGCGGACGTGGATGTACGGATCCGGGGTGATGTGGAGCATCGACGCGGTCCTGAAGGACCGGGGCCTGCCGCACGCCGTCCAGGTCCTCCTGGAGTGCAATCCGGCCGCCGTCTACATCGACCTGATGCGGTTCGCCCTGATCGACACCTTCCGGGCGGACCAGCTCCCGCACCACGTGTGGGCCTGGGCGCTGGGCTGGGCGCTGCTCGCCGGGATCGGCGGGTTCATCTACTTCTGGAAGGCAGAGGAGACGTACGGCCGTGGCTGAGACAGAGCGGACCCCCGCCCCCACCGTCATCGTCGACCAGGTCGACATCGTCTACCGCGTGCACGGCACCGGCGCGGGCCGCGGCACCGCCACCGCCGCGCTCAACCGGATCATCGGCGGCCGCGGGAGGGCCGAGGCACGCGCGGGCACGCGCACGGTGCACGCCGTCAGGAACGTGTCCTTCACGGCCTTCAAGGGCGAGGCGATCGGCCTGATCGGCACCAACGGCTCGGGCAAGTCGACGCTGCTCAAGGCGGTCGCGGGACTGCTCCCCGTGGAGCGCGGGCGTATCTTCACCGACGGCCAGCCCTCCCTGCTCGGCGTGAACGCCGCGATGATGAACGACCTGACGGGTGAGCGCAACGTACGCCTCGGCGGGCTCGCGATGGGCATGAGCCGCGAGCAGGTGGCGGAGCGCTACGACGACATCGTCGGCTTCTCCGGCATCAACGAGAAGGGCGACTTCATCACGTTGCCGATGCGTACGTACTCCTCCGGCATGGCGGCCCGCCTGCGCTTCTCCATCGCGGCCGCCAAGGACCACGACGTCCTGCTCATCGACGAGGCGCTGGCCACCGGCGACCGCTCCTTCCAGAAGCGCTCCGAGGCCCGCATCCGCGAGCTGCGCGAGCGCGCGGGCACGGTCTTCCTGGTCAGCCACAACAACAAGTCGATCCGCGACACCTGCGACCGGGTGCTATGGCTGGAGCGCGGCGAGCTGCGGATGGACGGCCCCACGGCGGACGTACTGAAGGAGTACGAGAGGTTCGCGTGACCGCGCGGCTCAAAACCGGACAGGTAGCCCTTTTGTCGCATCAATATGCGCATCCTTACACTATGGGAGCGTTTAGCAACAGAAGGAGTGCGCGTGCAGCCACGGCTGAGTGTTGTCGTCCCCGTCTACAACGTCGAGCTCTACCTCGACGAGTGCCTGGAGTCCCTGGCGGCCCAGACCTTCACGGACTTCGAAGTGGTCATGGTCGACGACGGGTCGACGGACGGCAGCGCGGCCATCGCCGAGGCCTTCGCGGCGGCCGACCCCCGCTTCCGCCTGATATCCCAGGAGAACAAGGGCCTCGGCGCGGCGCGCAACACCGGCGTGCGGGAGATGTCCCCGGGCAGCGAGTACCTCGCGTTCGTGGACAGTGACGACACGCTGCCCGCGACGGCGTACGCCCTGCTCATCGAGACGCTCGACGCCACCGGCTCGGACTTCGCGGCGGGCAACGTCACCCGCTTCCGCTCCGCCGGGTACGTCCAGTCGCCCGTGCACCGCGTGCCGTTCGCGGCGACCCGGCTGCGTACGCACGTCTCGAAGTTCCGCCCGCTGCTGACCGACCGCACCGCGTGGAACAAGGTCTACCGCCGCTCCTTCTGGGAGAAGCACCGGCTCGCGTACCCCGAGGCCATGCTCTACGAGGACGCCCCCGTCAGCGTCCCCGCGCACTACCTCGCGGACGCCGTGGACGTCCTGAGCGAGCCGATCTACAACTGGCGCGAGCGCGAGATCGGCGAGCGGTCCATCACGCAGAACCGCACCAACCCGCAAGGGCTCATCGACCGCGTGAAGTCGATCCGCATGGTGCGCGAGTTCCTGCTGGCACGCGTCGGCGACGATCCGATGTACGCCGAACACCTGCGGGTCTACGACAACAACGCCCTCGCCGAGGAGATCCCGCTCTTCTGGCGGGTCCTGCCCGGCTCGGACGCCGCGTACCAGGAGGCGTTCCTGGAGCACGTGGGCCGCCTCGTCCGGGAGATCGGGCAGGACGCGGTGCGCGCGCTGCACGTGCCGCACAAGCTGAAGCTGTATCTGACCGTGCACCGGCGCCTGGACGAGCTGATCGCGCAGCTGGAGTTCGAGAAGGAGCACGGCGGCTCGATCCCGGTCACCGGGACGCTGCACCCGAAGGCCGACTACCCCTTCCTCGACCCGGCCGCCCCGGTGCCGGACGCGGTGCTGCGCCTCGGCCCCGAGCTGCGGCTGCGCAGCCGCCTCGATGAGGCCGCCTGGCACGACGGCAAGCTGTGGCTGTCCGGCTGGGCGTTCCCGCGCCAGCTCGGCGCCGAGTCGCGGAGCAAGGCGCTGAAGTCGCTGATCCTGAAGGAGAAGGGCAGCCGCCGCAGGGTCCTCGTG
Organism: Streptomyces sp. 135; assembly: GCF_020026305.1. Classification (NCBI taxonomy): domain Bacteria; kingdom Bacillati; phylum Actinomycetota; class Actinomycetes; order Kitasatosporales; family Streptomycetaceae; genus Streptomyces; species Streptomyces sp. 135. Next base: position 3,355,506 of record NZ_CP075691.1, read on the forward strand.
CCTGCCCGCGCCCATCTCGACCCGGAGGCCACCGTGGCCTCGGGCGCCGAGTTCCGGCACGCCGACTGGGCGGGCTTCGGGGCGCTGGTGAACCCGGCGCGGCTGCGGCACCGCGGCAAGTGGGTGGACGGCCTGTGGTACGTGCGTGTCGCCGTGGCCGGCACGGGCTCGACGCCGCGGCGCGGGCCGCTGTACGGCGCGGGCACGGGCTCCGGGCAGACGCCGCCCGCGCACTGGGTCACCGAGGACGTCCGCGTCGCCCCGCAGATCCAGGACGGCGAACTGGCCATCCGCGTGGAGACGGCGCACGCGCGCGCCCTGGAGGTCCGCGCCGAGGGCAGCGGCCTCCTCGTACGCGGTGTGCTGCGCACGGCACCCGACGGCGCGGCCCGGCTGCGCATGCGCCACCGCGAGTCCGGCACGATCCGCACGGTCCCGCTGGACCTCGGCGTCCCGCGCGAGGGCCACGTCCCGTTCACCGCCCAGGTGGACACGGCGGCCCTGACGGAGGTCCGCGAGGACCACGAGCGCCTGCGGCCGACGCAGGCGGAGCGGTCGATCGGCCGGTGGGACATGTCGGTGGAGATCGTCACCGGGACCGGGACCGAGGCCGGGGCTGAGGCTGGGGCCAGGTCGACCCGCCTCGCCCTCATCCTGGACGACCGCGAAGGCTTCTCCGGCGCCCAGTTCCCGCACGGCGACCGCGCGATGTACGCCCGCCGCAGCCCCGGCGGCTACCTCCAGCTCTGCGACCAGCCCGCGCAGCCGCTGGTCGACCGCGTCTCCGTGGCCCCCGACGGCACTGTCACCCTCACCGGCAGCTATCCGGCCCAGGGCGCCTGCGACCTCGAACTGGTCCTGCGCCAGACCTGGTCGGGCCACGAGTACACGTTCCCCGCCCGCGCCGAGGGCGGCCGCTTCACAGCGCGCTTCGTCCCCGCCCCCACCCACGCCCACGCGGGCGCCACCCCCCTGCGGGCCGGCTTCTGGTGGCCGTCCGTGCAGAAGCCGGACGGCTCCCGCACCGCCGTGCAGCTCGCCCCGCCCGTCCACGCGCACCTGCCCCTGGAGGTCGTGGCGCACGGCAAGCGCGTCGAGCTTCAGGTCCGGCAGTACGACCAGCTGGCCCTGATGGCCCACTCCGAACTGCGCCCCGACGAGCGCAGCCGCTACCGCCAGACGAGGCTGCGCACCGAGGCCTACCCGGCCGCCCGCCACGAGCCGCTGCGCGAGGCCGTCCTGTACGACGTCTTCGGCGGCCGCATGTACGGCGACTCGCCGCGCGCGATCCACGAGGAGATGGTCCGCCGGGGCCTGCCGGTCGAGCACCTGTGGGTCGTCAAGGACGGCCAGTGCCAGGTCCCGGCCACCGCCAAGGCGGTGCGCGTGCACAGCCCCGAGTACTACGAGGCGATGGCCCGCTCCCGCTACATCGTCGGCAACACGCACTTCCCGCGCTGGCTGGAGCGGCGCGAGGGCCAGCAGATCGTCCAGACCTGGCACGGCACGCCGCTCAAGCGGATCGGCTTCGACTTCGACAACGACCACTTCGCGAGCACCCAGTACCTGATGGACCTGGACCGCGAGCGCCACCAGTGGACGATGCTGCTCTCCCCCAACCGGTTCAGCACGCCGATCATGCGCAGCGCCTTCCGGTTCGGCGGCGACGTGGAGGGCGAACTCCTGGAGGCGGGCTACCCCCGCAACGACGTGCTGCTCGCCCCCGACCGCGCCGAGCGCGCCGCCCGCGTACGCCGCGCGCTCGGCCTGCCCGAGGGCAAGAAGGTGGTCCTCTACGCCCCGACGTGGCGCGAGGACAAGCAGCGCCACCGCGGCGGCTTCCTGCTCGACCTGCGCATCGACCTGGAGAAGGCGCGGCACGAACTGGGCGACGACCACGTCCTGCTGATCCGCCCGCACGCGCACATCGTGGAGCCGGTACCGGGCGCGGGCGACGGCTTCGTGTGGGACGTGGCCGGCTACCCCGACATCATGGACCTGCTCCTGATCGCCGACGTCCTGGTCACCGACTACTCCTCGGTGATGTTCGACTTCGCCGTGACGGGCCGTCCGATGCTGTTCTTCACGTACGACCTGGAGCACTACCGCGACCGGCTGCGCGGCTTCTACTTCGACTTCGTCGAGCGCGCGCCGGGCCCGCTGCTCCCGACCTCCGACGAACTGATCGCGGCACTGCGCGACGTGGACGCGATGAGTGCGCCGTACGGACGGGCGTACGACGACTTCCGCGCCGAGTTCTGCGACCTGGACGACGGGCAGGCCGCGCGCCGCGTCGTGGACCGGATGCTGGCCCACCGAGGGACGACCACCGCATGAGTACGCAGGAGGGGAGCACCGCCATGCCCGAGGAACAGAGCGCCGTCACCGCCGGGCCCGTGCTGAGCGTGGTCGTGTACGGCCGCAACGTCCAGGGCCACCTGGCCGCCGGCCTGGACGCCCTCGCCGCGCAGGCCTCGCCGGGCGTCGAGGTGATCGTCGCCGCGGTGGGTGGCTCCGCGCGGGACACCGCGGCCGGCCGGCCGGGCGTCACCGTCGTCCCGCTGCCCGAGGGCACGGACGACGCGGCGGCGCGGGTGGCGGGCGCCGAGCGGGCGGGCGGCCGGTGGCTGCACTTCGTGCGCAGCAAGGACACCGTGCCGACGGGCGCGCCGCGTACGGTGGCGGACCGCGTGCTGGATCTCCCCGCCGGCGTGGACGTACTCGTGGCCGACCACGTCCGCTCGACGTGGCGCCACCAGGGCATGCCGAGCCCCGACGGCAAGCACCTCGCCAGGCAGGGCCGCCGCGATCTGCCGCCGGCGGACTGCCCGGACCTGCTGCGCGTCACGCCGCTGCTCGGCAACCGCGTGCTGCGGGCGGAGTTCTGGCGGGAGCACGCGGAGCACCTGGCGGGGCATGACGAGACGTACGCGGCGTACGCGGCGCTGCTCCTGGCAGGCCGTATCGCGACGCTGGACCAAGTGGCGTTGAACGTACGGGAGTTGCGCGCCGAGAGCCTGCCCACCGGCCGCCCCGAGGAGCGCTTCGGCGTCATCGACCGCTATGAGTCGCTGCTCGCCCTCACCGCGGACCTCGGCCTGCCGGCCGCTCCCCGCGCCGCGCTCTACGACGTGATGGCCGGCGACTGCCTGCGGGTGATCGCCCGCGAGAAGCTGCCCGACCCCGTCCGCAGGGAGTTCTTCCACCGCGCCTCGAAGGCCGCCGTCGCGTGGCGGCCCGAGGGGTACCGTCGGCCGGGCGGCCTGGAGGGCGTGCGGCGCCGCATCCTCGAAGAGGACGCGTACACGAAGTACCGCACCTTCCAGACCGCCAACCAGCAGCGCCGCAAGCTGCGTTCGGCGGTCGTGGCGCGCAAGCACAAGGTGGGCGTGAAGGTCCGCGACCTGCGCTACCGCAGGGAGCTGGAGCGCCCCGTCGACCCCGGCCTCGCGGTCTTCACGGCCTACTGGGACCGGGGCGTGGCGTGCAACCCGGCCGCCATCGCGGCGAAGCTCGCCGAACTCGCCCCGCACATCCACCCGGTGTGGGTCGTCTCGGCGGCGAACGTCCCGCTGCTGCCGCCCGGCACCGACCACGTCGTGCCCGGCACGCGCCGCTACTGGGAGGTGCTGGCGCGCGCCAAGTACCTGGTGAACAACGTCAACTTCCCCAACGCGGTCGTCAAGCGCCCCGACGCCATCCACGTCCAGACCCACCACGGCACGCCGCTCAAGCGGATGGGCCTCGACCAGCTCGACTACCCGGCGGCGGCCAAGGGCCTGAACTTCCACAGCCTGCTGGAGCGCGTCGACAAGTGGACGTACAGCGTCTCCGCGAACAGCCACTCCACACAGATGTGGGAACGCGCCTACCCCTCGCGTTACGAGTCCCTCGACTACGGCTATCCGCGCAACGACGTCTTCTACAGCGCGACGGCCGCCGACATCCGCGCGATCCGCGAGCGGCTCGGCATCGCGCCGGGCAAGCGGGCGATCCTCTACGCGCCGACCCACCGCGACTACGAGGCGGCCTGGACCCCGCGCCTCGACCTGGCCACGCTCGCCGACCGCCTCGGCGAGGACACGGTCCTGCTCGTGCGCGGCCACTACTTCTACGGCGGCGCGACGTCGCCGCTGGCGGGTCTGCGCAAGAGCGGCCGGATCATCGACGTCTCGTCGTACGACCCGGTGGAGGACCTCTCCCTCGCGGCGGACGCCCTGATCACGGACTACTCCTCGATCATGTTCGACTACGCCAACCTGGACCGACCGATCGTCGTCTACGCCGACGACTGGGAGACGTACGCGAAGACGCGCGGCGTCTACTTCGACCTGATGGTGGAGGCGCCGGGCAAGGTGGCGCGCACGCAGGAGGAGCTGACGGAGGTGTTCACGTCCGAGGCGTGGCACGACGAGTCGGCCGCCAAGGCACGCAAGGCGTTCCGCGAGCGCTTCTGCGAGTACGACGACGGGCGCGCCGCCGAGCGGGTCGTGCGCCGCGTCTTCCTCGGCGAGAGCGAGGAGTCGCTGCCGCCCGTGACCCCGGTGGACGAGCGCACCCCGGCCCCGACGCCCGAGGAGGCGACGACCCGATGACGTGGACACCCGATGTCACCGTGACGGTGATCGTCTACAACGACGCGGAACGGCTGCCGCGCGCGGTGGCGTCCCTGCGCCGCCAGACGCACGAGAACATCGAGATCGTCATCAGCGACGACCACTCGACGGACGACACGCCGTCCGTGGCACGGCGGTTGGCGGCGCAGGACGACCGCATCACGTATCTGCGCCTCCCGGAGAACAGCGGCGGATGCAGCGCGCCGCGCAACCGCGCCCTGGACATCGCGCGCGCCCCGTACCTGATGTTCCTGGACAGCGACGACGAACTCCCGGAGCGAGCGGTGGAGTTGCTGCTCGCGGCGCACCGCGAGCGCGAGGTGGACTTCGCGATGGGGGCGGTGGAGCGGGTCCGGGTGGACACGGGCCGCACGTCGACGTGGATGCCGCACTTGGTGGCGGAGCACCGCACGGTGGAGGGAATCGAGGTGGAACCGGCTCTGCTTTTCGAGCACTTGTCCACGAGCAAGATGTACCGCCGGGAGTTCCTGGACCGCAACGACCTGCGCTTCCCGGAGGGCATCCACTACGAGGACCAGCTGTTCTCGGCGCAGGCGTACTGCCTGGCGAAGTCCTTCACGGTGATCCCGGACCCCGTCTACCGCTGGTACATAGCCCCCTACGAGGCGGCGGAGTCGGCATCGATCTCGAACCAGCGCCACAAGCTGACGAACGTACGGGACCGCATCCACGTACAGCGCCTGATAGACGCTTTCTTGCAGACGAGCGGCCACGAGGGCATCAAGGAAGCGAAGGACTACAAGTTCCTGAAGCACGACTTCCGGATGTACGCGGGTGACCTGCCGTTCCGTGACGAGGAGTGGCTGACGGGCTTCGCGGACCTTGTGAACCCGTACCTGGCGGAACTGTCCCCCGGTGCGTACGCCCGCCTGCCCCGCGCCGAGCGGGTCGTCCTCCAGCTGATCCGCGACAACCGCCTGGCGGACGCGCGACTGGCGGCGCGGGGCCTGGGCCACGGGGTGGCGCCACGGGAGACGTCGATGGACGCGGAGGGCCGGGTGTACTGGGGCGCGTACGTCCCGGAGTCGGAGAGGTCCCGCGCCGAACTGGACCTGACGGACCAGGGCCTGGACTCCCGTCCCTTCCCCAGCGCCCAGTTCCGCCACGAGATCACCCGGGTCGACCGCGGCCCGGGAGCCACGGTCGTCCTCACGATCCGCACGTACGACCCGGGCCTGCGGCTGCCGGTGGGCCCCCAGGTGGCCACGCTCCTCCTGGCCCCGGGCCACCGCCGCATGAAGACCCCCTTCCGCCTGGACCCGGTCCGCCCCGGCGTCTTCGAAGGCACGGCCCACTTGGACCTGACGGCGGCCCCCCTCCCCCTCAACGGCTTCGAGGGCACCCGCCACCCGGTCCTGCAACTGACCTCGGGCACCCTGCGCAACACGTCCCTGCTCCTGGCTCCCCTGACGTTCCCCACCCTGCGGGCCCGCATCGACTACCGGGGTGGCGCGCTCCCCCACGAGGTCACGGTGGAACCGGAAGGCCGCGCCTCGGGCCGCCTCCAGCTGCGCTGGACACCGGTGGGCGTGACGGCGAAGGTCGTACGCCCCCTGGCGCACAGGGCGGGGAGGAAGGCGGGGGCGCGGGTGCGGGGGGTTGTGCGGTTGGTGGCGAGCGTGGCGCGGTGACCTTGCAGTCCTTCAGCTCTCGGGCCTCGTGGAGGTACCGCAGGGTGCTCGAAGGTCCTTGACCATGACCGCGAACACCGGGGAGTCGGCGAACGGTTGCTGCTCGCCGACCCCGGTGTACCCCCACGACTCGTAGAGGGCCCGTACCTTGGGGTGGGTCACGTCGACCAGGAGCACGGCGAGGTCTTCCGTGCGCTCCTTCAACAGTGCTCCGTGCAGGCGCTCGGAGATGCCGCGTTTGCGCCAGCGCGGGCGCACCATCACCTCGGACACGGCGTAGGTGGAGGAGCGGCCGTCCTTTGGCCGGTATCCGGTGGAGCGCCACCATTCGCGGCCGGGGGCGAGCGGGGCGCCGTAGGCGAAACCGGTCGGTTCGTCCTCGTCGTACGCCACGACGCAGGTAAAACCCTCCCTGCTCGACCAGTGGTCGACGAACCAAGGGAAGCGCTGGTTGAACGGGTCGTCCATGGCGTCGGCATAGGCGTCGGCGTGGACGTCGACGAGCAGTTCCCGGAAGCCGTCGGAGAGGTGTCCGTACTCGAAGTGCCGCAGGTTGATCACGCTCAGCTCCATTCGGTTCGCATGCGGTCCGCCCAGTCGCGTGCGCAGGCGGTGGAGGGGGCCAGGGCGAAAAGGTCCCGGTGGAAGTCGCCGATGAGGATGCGCAGGCGCCCTGGAAGCGGATCGCCGTCCATGATCGTGAAGACGTCGGCGGCAGTGGCTGTGGCCTGTTCGACGTCTCCCTGGTGCAGCTGCGCGAGGGCAAGTTGTGCGGTCGCGAGGGATCGGTTTCGGCGGAAGCCGGGCGGGATTCTGGCCAGCGCACGGTGCGCCATGGCTTCGGCGTGGGCGTGGCGTCGGCTGCGGTTGTTGACGATGGCGCCGAGATGGTCGAGTTCGGCTTGGCTGTAGAAGGCCGTCCACTGGGGGCGTTCGCGCTCCGGGGCCTTCGCGAGAGCGTCCTGGGCAGACCCCAGTGAGCGGAGGGCACCGCGGCTGTCGCCGAGCGCCGCGTACGCGAGAGCGGCGCGGATGCGTCCCAAAGAATCGAAGAACGGGTCGCGGCGGGCCGCTTGAGAGGCTTGTGCCGCCTGAGCGGCCGCGAAGGCTTCGTGCCAGTCGTGACGCTGCGCGGCGAGACTCGCCATGCTGACCCACACGCTCACTTCTGTGGGGCCGTCCTGGGAAAGTCCGGCGTACGTCGTGGCTTCGTTCAGATATCTCTGCGCCTGGTCGAGGTCGCGGGCGTCGATGCAGGACCATGCGGCCGCATACGTGTAGTCGGCGGCCAGCGCGTACAGGGCTCGGCGGACGCGTTCGCCGGCGTTGCGCCGCTGCAGTTCCAGCACGCTGTCGCGGCCTTTGAGGGCGGCTTCCTCCAGATCGGTGTGCCCGCCTTGCCGCTGGTCAGTCGTGACGAGCGCGTGCAGCCCGGCAGCGGCCCGGGCCACGTCCGCCATGCCGACCGCCCGGCGCTGGGCCACCAGCGGAACCGTGGCGGCCGCGGTCCCGGTGGCCGAGGCGATGAAGGTGCGGCGCCGCACGGGGTCCTCCTGCGGGTGGTGCATGGTGCGTGGTGCGCTGAGCCCCAGGTGCTCGACAGGGCATCCGAACACCCGCTCAAGAGCTGCGCATGTACGCCCGATGGGGCGGCGGGACGTCCCGTTCAGCAGATTGCGGATCGTGCGGGCGGAGACGTCACCGGGCCTGCCGGTGATCCCTGCCAACGCAGCGTTCATCCGACCGGCCAATTCTTCCTGGGTGAGCCCGAGTTCGTCCATCCGGCTCTTCAGGACGACGTTCGCTCCCATGCCGTCGACGGTAGACGTGCGGACATGACCGAGCCAGACCCCTTGTAACGGGTACGCAAAGTCTTCCGGTTCGAGGGAGTCGGCGAGAGCCCGGCCTTTCCTGTTCCGCGACAGCCGTCGGCCGTTGACTGGGTATCAGCTCGTCGAGGTCTGGTTGCCCTTCCCTCGACGGCATGGAGGAGAGCCCGTCACGACGCCACCCTGGCGCGGGGGCGGGCGTTCACCCCGGAGGGGATGTTCCTGTGACCATGAGCGCGGCCAGCCCTACCGCGACCGGCAACCCCGGATACACCGAGACGATGCCGTGCAAGCCTGCGTCCGCTCGCCGGGCGCGTCTGCTCGTCTCCACCGCCCTGCACGCCTGGGGGATAGGCGAACTGGCCGAGGTCGGAGTGCTGATCGTCGCCGAGCTGGTCAACAACGCCATCGACCACACCCGGTGCCGAGTGGTCCGCGTCCTAGTGACCCGGCCCGCGGATGGCGTGGTCCGTATCGGCGTGGCCGACAAGTGCAAGGACGTACCCGAGAGGGGAGACCCCGACGACGACTCCGAGGAGGGGCGCGGCCTGTTCCTCGTCGAGGCGCTGAGCCGGAGATGGGGCTACGACCGGAAGCGCTGGGGCAAGGTCGTCTGGGCAGAGCTGGAAGCACCGGCCAAGCACTGAAGCCCCCGGGCGCCTTACGGCTCCCGGGGGACGCTCCAAAGCCTCGGGGGCCTGGCGCGTGAGACGAACGACGACGCACGATGATCATCCGGTCCGCCACCTCGACACGGACGAGCGGGACGTCCAGGACAAGGCACAGACTGAACTCCCGCCCAGGCCGGACACCGTGCAGCACGGTGTTCGTGGCGAGTTCGGAGACGTAGAGCCGGGCGTCGTGCAGTCGTTTCCTTACCGTGTGGACGAGCAAGTCCGCCGCTATCGGCCAGCAGGAGAATGCCATGAGCGACCCCACCTGGGTCAGTACCTCGATGCCGTACCTGACGCCCCGGGAGCAGGGGCAGCCCGACGCCTGGGGCGAAGAGGCCGCCTCCCGGGGCGGCAAGGGCAGCCAGCGCATCGTGTATGCCGGTGAGGTGCCCGCGCCGGAGGAGGTCGCCGCCCTGCTCGGTGTGGCCGCCGGGGAACCAGTCGTCGTGCGCCGCAGGGTCATCGAATACGACGTCCTGCCCTGCGAGTTGACGGACACCTACTACCCCGTGGAGATCGCCCGCGGCACCCGCCTCGCCGGGACAGGCAAGATCCGGGGTGGAGCCGTCACGCTCCTCGCCGAACTCGGACACGTCGGCGTACGCGTCCGCGAGGACGTCACCGCCCGCATGCCCACGGCGGGCGAGCGCGAGACCTTGCGCCTGGGCGGCGACGAACCGGTCCTCCGGCTGAACAGGGTCACCCTGGACGGCGACGACCGACCGATCCAGGCCGACATGATCCTCATGCCGGCCCACCGCCAGCGGCTCCGCTACGAGATCAGGATCGAATGACCGAGGCGCACCCCGACCGTCCTCACGGCTGCAGTGCGCACGCCGGTCGACCGCCCCGCTTCACCCCATCACCTCATACAACACCTGCCCCCTAGGCCCCACCCCCGCCTCCCGCAGCGCGGGATCGTCGGCGCGCAACCCCCCGTCCCCCGGATACGCCACAACCCACCGCACCCCGTACCGCCGCAGAATGCCCAGCCGCTCCGCCCGTGCCGTGCCCGGCGCGAAGTACTCCCGTACCGCAGCCACCCGCTCCCCCTCATCCGGCAGGAAGAAGTCCGGATAGCCTGGGGCCACCGTGTAGGGCCCGTACGCCGGGATCTGGCGGGCAGGGAACGTCTTCGCCATGACCACGTCGCCGTAACGCACCCGCACCCGCGACGACGTCAGCCAGTGGTAACCCGTCCACGGCGGCCGGTACTTCGCGGCCACCGGACCCGGCAGCACCCCCCGCGGCACCACATACCCCAGCGTTCCCGCCTGCGTCCACGCGCCCAGCAGCAGCGCCGCGCCCAGCAGGGCGGCGAAGGCCCTGCGTAGAGCGCCCGCCTCGAAGACCTCCAGCGCCGCCGCCACCTGCGCCGGGAGCAGGGCGGCGGGCAGCACCCTGCCCCACGAGTAGTGGCCGGTCAGGCCGCCCGCCGCGAACATCAGCGTGCCGAGCGCGAAGAAGAGGGCCAGGGGGTCGCGGCGATCCCTGCGCCACCGCACCGCCAGCGCCGCCACGCCCAGCAGCGCGAGGCCGAAGTGCGGCAGCAGGTTCCGGTACAGGGAGCGGTGGATCTCCTCCAGGCCACCCGCACCGAACAGGTCGAAGAAGGAGTAGTACGGCCAGAGCGCCAACACCCCGAACCCGAGCGCCAGGCCGCCCGCCACCCGCAGCAGCACCGCCCGCCCCGGCCACGGCCGCGCCCCGAGCACCATCGCCAGCGCCCCGAACGACGCGACCACGCCCGTGAACTGGTGGGACAGGAGAATCACCGCCCACAGCGCCCCGAGCCCCAGGAACACCCGCCACCCCGCGGCCGAGCGCAACGCCTTCCGCAGCAGCGCCCAGAAGTGGAAGGAGAGTCCGAGCGCGAACGTACTCGGATACGAGACCGTCAGCGCCAGGGAATTCAACCCCAGGAAACCGCTCCAGTTGAACAGCCCCGGGCCCCAGAGCAGCAGCAGGCACAGCACCGCCAGCGGCATCACCCCGCGGCGCGTACTGAACGTACGTACGAAGTGGCCGACGCCCGTCGCCAGCAGCCCCAGCCCCGCCGCCGCCGCCACCCGCAGCACCACGAACGTGCCGAGCCCGGTCGCCTTCGCCAGGCAGCCGAGCAGCAGGGTCCAGGGCGAGTAGTAAGGGCTCGGGGTGTCGGCGTCGACCAGGGGGTTGCCGGGGTGCAGTGGGTCGTTGCGCAGGCGTTCGATCGTCGCCGCGTGGATGCCGAGGTCGCCCGCCCAGGGCAGCCGGACGATAACCAGGAGGAGCAGGGCGACAAGCAGCAGGGCGAAGGCGTGCGGTACGAGAACACGCAGCGGGGCCCGTATGCCCCCCTTAGTGGCGACGCGCATCGTGCTGGAAGACCCACGTCCGGTAGACCAGGAAGCGGAACGCCGAGGCCAGGACGATCGACAGCGCCTTGGCGATGTTCGAGCCGATCGGTCCGCTCATGTCCGCGCCGTGGTACGCCGCGTAGAACAGGACGCTCTCCATCGCGACGCCGATCCCGCTGAAGACGAAGAAGAGGGCGATCTGCCGCTTGGTGCGCGAGGCGCGGTCGCGGTAGGCGAAGAAGCGGAAGCCGAGGTAGTTGGTGCCCATGGCCACGCAGCTGGCCAGGACCGTCGCCGTCATCGGAGGCGAACCGAAGCCGTGCAGGAGGAGGTTGAAGACGAGGAGGTTGACGGCGACCCCGCTGCCGCCGACCACACCGAACTTCACCAGCTCCAGGGCCAGCCTGCGCAGCCGCGCGAGGTCGAGGCGGGCGCGGCGGGCGGCGACGCCGGCAGGGCGGGCGGGGCGGCGGGCGGCGCCTCCTGGAGCGTGGGCGCCGTCATCCGCGCGCCCCCGAGCCGCGCGCGGACGCTCTCGCGTCGAGCCGCAGCTTCCACGGCATGACGATCGACTCCAGCTGCACCATCAGGTTCATCTTCGACTCGCCGACCGTGCGGTCCTCGAAGTGGATCGGCACCTCCATGACACCGAAGCCGCGGCGCAGCGCGCGGTACTTCATCTCGACCTGGAAGCTGTAGCCCGCGCTGTCCACGGAGGCCAGGTCGATGGCGCGCAGGGCGTCCGCGCGCCAGAGGTTGAAGCCGCCGGTGATGTCGCGGACGCGGGTGCCGAGGATGGTGCCCGCGTAGGCGTTGGCCCAGCGGGAGAGCAGCTTGCGGTGGGCGCCCCAGGCGTCCGAGAGCGTGCCGCCCTGGACGTACCGGCTGCCCATGACGACCCCCGCGTCGGTGGCGAGGGCGACCCCGAGCAGCTCGGCGACCTTGGCCACGGGGTGGCTGCCGTCCGCGTCCATCTGGAGTACGTAGTGCGCGCCCTCGGCGACGGCCCGCGCCATGCCCGCGGCGTAGGCCCGGCCGAGGCCGTCCTTCTCCGTGCGGTGCAGGACGCTCATGCGGGCGCTGCCGTACCGCTCGGCGAAGCGCTCGGCGATCTCACCGGTGCCGTCCGGGCTGGAGTCGTCGACGACGAGGAGGCGCAGGCCGGTCAGCGGGAGCGCCATCAGGGCCTCGGCCATGCCGGGCAGGTTCCCCGCCTCGTTGTACGTCGGCATGACGACGGTCAACGGAGTGGCGGCCCAGGCTTCGGGCAGCCGTGCGGCGAGGTCCTGGGAGAGGTTCTCGGGGGTGTTCACGGTCATGGCTGGAGCCCTTCGGTGGTCCGCGGTCGATGGGTGGTCCGGTTACCTGCGCTGTGGATCTCGTACCTCCGTCAGACAATCTCACCCACCTTAGACCAAATGCCCGAATTGGAATGGTATGGCGAATCTCATCACCCATTCCGCGCCACGGAGGCAACCAATCAGGCCACGGAGAACTCGGCCCGGGGTGGCCCCTGCGGCCCCTACCCCCACGAGAGCCGATCGGCGACACGGGCTCCGCCACCGAAGACGCCGGGAAGCGCGGCCACGTTGCCCGGCGGCGCGACCGCGCCACCGCGCGATACGCTCGCCCATCACACCGGCCGGGCCAGGGGGGCAGGCCAGGGGGCAGAGGGGGGCGGCACATGCGGGGCGCGGTTCCGAGGCCACTCGCGGTTCCGAAGCCGCTGCGGGACGACGACCCGCGGGACGTGTCCGGGTATCCACTGCTCGCGCGGATCGGCCAGGGCGGCATGGGCACCGTCTACCTCTCCCGCACCCGCGGCGGCCAGCCCGTCGCGCTGAAGCTGATCCGCGCCGAGTACACCCGAGAACCGCAGGGCCCCGCCTTCCGCGCGCGCTTCGCCCGCGAGGTGGCCACGGCCCGCCGCGTCTACGGCTACCACCTCATCCCCGTCGTCGACCACGACGCCGAGGCGGAGCTCCCCTGGCTCGCCACCCGCTACGTCCCCGGCCTCCCGCTCGACGACGCCCTCAGGGACCACGGCCCGCTGCCCGTCCCCACCGCGCTGCGGCTCGCCGCCTGCACGGCGTACGCCCTGGACGCCGTGCACACCGCGGGCGTCATCCACCGCGACGTGAAGCCGGGCAACATCCTGCTGGCCTCCGACGGGCCCTGGCTGCTCGACTTCGGCATCGCGCGGGCCGCGGGCGCCGCCACGCTCACCACCGTCGGCCGCCTCGTCGGCACGCCCCGCCACATGTCGCCCGAACACGCGCTGGGCCACGAGGTCACGCCCGCCTCCGACGTGTTCACCCTGGGCCTGATCATCGCCGAGGCCGCCTGCGGCCACCACCCCTACGGCCGGGGCAACGGCCTGGCCATCGCCGCGCGCATCGCGGGCACGGACCGCGAGCCCCCGGTCCTCGACGACGTGCCCGAACCGCTGCGCACCATCGCCGCCCACTGCCTGGCGCCGCGCCCCGAGGACCGCCCGACGGCCGCCGAGACGGCCCGCCTCTGCGAGGCCGAGGCGGTGACCCCGCGCCCCCTGCGCGACTTCACCGGATGGCTCCCGGCGCCCGTGGCCGAGGACGTGCGGCGCATCGAGGCGGCGTCGGCCCGGCCGCCGGGCGGGGGCGTGGCATTGGCGGAGGCGGAGACGGTCCGCGCCCTGCCGCCCACGGCGCCGCTGACGGTGCGGGACGAGGAGTGGTCACGCCGCGTACGCCGCGAGACGTGAGACGCGGGGCCCGCGCACCGGGTCAGCCGAGCTTGTCGACGGCCTGGTAGTACGTCCACGCCGTCCCGTCGCACGTGGCCTTCGTCGTGCCGCTGTACCGCGCGCACACCCTCTTCAGGTCCGCGTAAAAGGCGCTGTCGAGCCGCGCCTTGTTGGCGCTGAAGGTGCCCGCTTCCTTGTAGTTGCGGTAGCCGAAGTCGTGCCGGGCGCAGGAGGTCTTGAAGGGGAAGCCGAGGGGGTTGTCGGGCGAGGTGGAGCAGTAGTCGGTGGTCCAGTTGAACCCGTACGCGCTCCAGGCGCCCCGGTTCGCGTCGGCCGAGACCCAGGCCTGGTAACTGGCCACGTCGGTCTGGGTCCAGCGGCTGAGCACCTGCGCCTTGTCGGCCGGCACGGCGGCCGCCGGGGCGGCGGTGACCCCCAGCCCGAGGGTGAGGGAAGCGGCGCCCACGGCAAGGGCGGCGATTCGACGACGCATGAGGTTTCCTCCAGTGGGGGGGAAATGACGCTGACGGACGTGCCCGGAACCCGCTGTACTCGACAGGCCTTCTGTGCTCGGCAGGCCTTGGTTGGCTCAACAAGCCTTTATTTTCCAATAGTTGATGCCGCGACACATGAACTCCGGATCACGGAACTTCCCCCGGCATAAGCGTGTCGTAAGCTCTGAACGCTTCACGCGCCGCAGGCGTCGCGCATCCACCGGGGGAGGCTCCCAACCACCATGAGCAGCACCGAAATCCTCAGCCCCCTGGGGCCCCAGGACCCGAGAGAGGCCGCGGGCTACAGCCTCCTCGCCAGGATCGGCGAGGGCGGCATGGGCACCGTCTACCTCTCCCGCACCCGCGGCGGCCAGCCCGTCGCGCTCAAGGTGATCCGCCGCGAGTACGGCCAGGACGCCGACTTCCGCCGCCGCTTCGAGCAGGAGGTCCAGGCGGCCCGGCGCGTCCAGGGCTACCACCTGGTCCCGGTCGTGGACCACGACACCTCCGGCGAACTCCCGTGGCTCGCCTCCGCGTTCATCCCCGGCATCCCCCTGCACGACGCCCTCGCCGCGTACGGCCCGCTGCCCCTGCCCGCCGTCTTCCAGCTGATCGGCTGCGCGGCCCGCGCCCTGACCGCGATCCACGCCGCGGGCGTCATCCACCGCGACCTCAAGCCCAGCAACATCCTGCTGGGCTCCGGAGGTCCGTACGTCATCGACTTCGGCATCGCCCGCGCGGCCGACGCCACCCAGCTCACCCAGTCCGGCGGCCTGATCGGCACCCCGCAGTACATGTCGCCCGAGCACGCGCTCGGGGAGCAGGTCGGCCCGGCCACCGACGTCTTCTCGCTCGGCCTGATCGCGGCCGTCGCGGCCACCGGACGCCACCCCTACGGCGACGGCGGCGCCATCACCATCGCCGCGCAGATCGCGAACACGGCTCACCGGCCGCCGCAACTCGCCTCGTACGACGAAGAGTTGCGCACCCTTGTGGAGCGCTGCCTGGCCGCGGACCCGGCGGACCGGATCGGGGCGGCCGAGCTGGCCGAGTGGTGCGAGCGTGCGGCGGGACGGCCCCTGGCCCAGTTCGACGGCTGGCTCCCGCAGCCCCTCACCGCCGAGATCGCCCGTCGCGAGCAGTGGGCCCAGAATCCGCCGCCGCCGACACCCCCGCAGGCCCCGGCCGCGCCCCCCACGGCCCCGCCCCCGCCGGCCACCGGCTACGGCTACCCGCAGGCCCCCGGCACCCAGCCCCCGCAGACCGGCCCCCACACGTTCGACCTGGCCCCGCAGCCCACGGCCCCCGCCCCCAAGCCCCGCGGCCGCGCCCGCCTCGTCCTGATCGCCGCCGCCCTGGTCATCGCGGTCGGCGCGGGCGCGGCCGCCGCGGTGTGGGTGGTGAACAAGAACGACAAGGGCGGCGACGACGAAGGCAAGAAGAACCACGACAAGCAGACCTCGGCGTCGGCGGACCCCCACGAGGACCCCACCCAGAAGGACCCCGTGGACCCGACGGGCGACCCCACCGGAAGCGCCGCGCCACCGCCGCCCGCCGAGGCGTCCTACACCGTGCTCTTCAAGGACAAGCCGTTCACCGTCCGCACGCCCGGCTCACTCGACACGACGTACGTCGACCTCGACGAGCCCAAGGCGGACACCGGGGCCACCATGGACTCCGACCTGCGGGACATGATCATCAGGGACTCCCTGTGGGAGTTCGAGTCCACGGTGGGCAAGAGCGCGGGGACGACCGCGGAGCAGTGCAGGGCGGGCGCCGAGACCGACGCGCTGCCCGCCCAGGTCGGCGCCGACGACTTCGGCGAGCGCGGCCTCGTCACCAAGGGCACGCGCCTGTGCACGGTCACCCGGGACGGCAACCTCGCCATGTACGAGATCAACGGCATGACCCCGGGCAAGTACGACTCAGACGTCCCCACGGTCACCGGCAAGGTCACCCTCTGGAAGATCAGCGACTGACTCCGCCGACTCCGCACAGGCAGAAGGGGGGCGCCCCGAGCCGCAAGGCCCGGGGCGCCCCCCTTTCACGTACCGCCGAAGACGCCTATGAACGCCCCTATGAATGCGTACGCAGCAGAGTCCGCATCGTCCGCATCGCCACCGACAGGTTCGCCAGGTCGAACGCGTCCGAACTCTGGATCTCCTCCAGCGTCGCCCGCGCCCGGCTCAGGATCGGCGCGTTCTTCTCCTCCCACGCCTTGAAGCGCTCCTCGGGCGTGGCCGCGCCGTTCCCGGCGGCGAGGACGTCCGCCGTCAGCGCGGCGTGCGCCGCGTACAGGTCCTCGCGGATGGAGGCGCGCGCCATGGACTGCCAGCGGTCGGCCCGCGGCAGTTCGATGATGCGGTCCATGAGCTGGGTGATGCGCAGCCGGTCGGCGAGGTCGTAGTAGACCTCGGAGACGGCCATCGGATCCTTGCCCACCCGGTCGGCGACGGCGACGATGTCGAGCGTCGGGAAGGCGGACGAGAACCCGGCGACGCGCTGCGCGAGTTCGTCGGGGACGCCCGCGGCCGTCAGCTCGTCGCGGATGCCCTGGTACCACTCCAGGTCCGAGCCGCGCAGCAGGTTCGGCAGCTCGTCCCAGACCTGGGCGACGCCCTCGCCGAAGAAGGCGATGGTCTCGGCGAGCTGGAGCGGCTGCGGCCGGTTGTTGAGCAGCCAACGCGCGCCGCGCTCGACGAGACGGCGCGAGTGCAGCCGTACGCGGGTCTGGACGTCGGCGGCGACGACATTGTCGAGCGCTTCGACGGCGTCCCAGACCTCGCTGAGCCCGAAGATCTCCCGCGCGGCCAGCTGGGCCCGCACGATCTCCTCCAGCGAGGCGCCCGTCTCCTCCCGCAGCCGGTGCAGGAAGGTCGAACCACCGGCGTTCACCGTGTCGTTGACCAGGACGGTGGTGATGATCTCCCGGCGCAGCGCGTGCCCGTCGACCTGGTCGGGGAACCTCTCGCGCAGCGCCTTCGGGAAGTACGCGTGCAGCAGGCGCCGCAGGTACGGGTCGTCGGGCAGCGTCGTCTGGATCAGCTCGTCGGCGGCCGTGATCTTCGTGTAGGCGAGGAGGACGGCAAGCTCGGGCTGGGACAGGCCACGCCCGGCGTTGAGCAGCTCGCGGATCTGCCGGTCGTTGGGCAGGAACTCCAGGCTCCGGTCGAGGTGGCCCTGCTTGCCGAGGCGGCGCATGAAGCGCTGGTGGGCGTGGAGCAGGGACGGCGACTGGGCCACCGCGTTGCCCAGGGCGGTGTTCTGCGCGTAGTTGTTGCGCAGCACGAGCTGCCCGACCTCGTCGGTCATCTCGGCGAGCAGCTTGTTGCGCTGCTTGACGGTCATGTCGCCGTCGGTGACGACCGCGTTGAGCAGGATCTTGATGTTCACCTCGTGGTCGGAGGTGTCCACGCCCGCGCTGTTGTCGATGGCGTCGGTGTTGATGCGGCCGCCGGCGCGCGCGAACTCGATGCGTCCCAGCTGGGTCAGGCCGAGGTTGCCGCCCTCGCCGACGACCTTCACGCGCAGGTCGGAGCCGTTGACGCGGATCGAGTCGTTCGCCTTGTCGCCGACGTCGGCGTTCGACTCGGCGGACGACTTCACGTACGTACCGATGCCGCCGTTCCACAGCAGGTCCACGGGGGCCTGGAGGATGGCCCGCATCAGGTCGGCCGGGGTCATCTTGGCGACGCCGGTCTCGATGCCGAGGGCCCCGCGGATGTGGGCGTTGAGCTGGATCGCCTTGGCGGAGCGGGGGAAGATCCCGCCGCCGTTGGAGAGGAGCTTCTTGTCGTAGTCGGCCCACGAGGAGCGCGGCAGCTCGAAGAGGCGGCGGCGCTCGGCGTAGGAGGTCGCGGCGTCCGGCTTCGGGTCGATGAAGATGTGCCGGTGATCGAATGCGGCGACCAGCCGGATGTGCTCACTGAGCAGCATGCCGTTGCCGAAGACGTCACCGCTCATGTCACCGACGCCGACGACCGTGAAGTCCTCGGACTGGGTGTCGCAGCCCAGCTCACGGAAGTGCCGCTTGACGGACTCCCAGGCGCCGCGGGCGGTGATGCCCATGCCCTTGTGGTCGTACCCGGCGGAGCCGCCGGAGGCGAACGCGTCGCCGAGCCAGAAGTCGTAGTCCTCGGCGACCTTGTTGGCGATGTCCGAGAACGTCGCCGTGCCCTTGTCGGCGGCGACGACGAGGTAGGTGTCGTCCTCGTCGTGGCGCACCACGTCCACGGGCGGCACGACCTCACCGGCGACCAGGTTGTCGGTGATGTCGAGGAGGGCGGAGATGAACGTCTTGTAGCAGGCGACGCCCTCCGCCAGCCACGCGTCGCGGTCCACCGACGGGTCGGGCAGCTGCTTGGCGACGAAGCCGCCCTTGGCACCGACGGGCACGATGACGGTGTTCTTCACCATCTGCGCCTTGACCAGGCCGAGGATCTCGGTACGGAAGTCCTCGCGCCGGTCGGACCAGCGCAGACCGCCGCGCGCGACCTTGCCGAAGCGCAGGTGGACGCCCTCGACGCGGGGCGAGTACACCCAGATCTCGTACGCGGGGCGGGGCGCGGGCAGGTCGGGGATGGCCTGCGGGTCGAACTTCATGGAGACGTAGGTGTGCGGCCGGCCGCTCTCCGTCTTCTGGAAGAAGTTCGTCCGCAGGGTCGCCTTGATGACGGTGAGGAACGACCGCAGGATGCGGTCCTCGTCCAGCGACGCGACCTGGTCGAGCGCGCCGTCCAACTCCTCCAGGAGGCCGTCGGTCAGCTCGGTGCCGGCGCGCTGGTGGTCCGGCGACATGCGCGCCTCGAAGAGCGAGACGAGCAGCCGGGTGGTGTGGACGTTGTTGCGGAGGGTGTCCTCCATGTAGTCCTGGCTGAAGGTGGCACCCGCCTGGCGCAGGTACTTGGCGTAGGCCCGCAGGACCATCGCCTGGCGCCAGTTGAGGCCCGCGCGCAGCACCAGCGAGTTGAAGCCGTCGACCTCGGCGGCGCCGGTCCAGGCGGCGGCGAAGGCCTCCTGGAAGCGCTCGCGGCCGTCGTCGGCGAGGTAGTCGCCGCTGCCGTTCGGGGACTTGGGCATGCGCAGCCCGAAGTCGTAGATCCACGCGTGCGTACGGTCCGAGCAGCGCAGCTCGTACGGACGCTCGTCGGTGACCTCGACGCCGAGCCGCTGGAGGACGGGAAGCACCGCGGAGAGGGAGACCTGCTCGCCCGAGCGGTAGATCTTGAAGCGGCGCTCACCGGGGGCGGCGCCCACCGGCTCGTACAGGGAGAGCGCGAAGTCCTTGTCGCCCTGGCTGAGCTGCTCCAGGTGCTGGAGGTCGGCGACGGCGGCGCGCGGCGTGTGGTCGGCCTTGTACCCCTCGGGGAAGGCGGTCCCGTACCGGCGCAGGAGTTCGGCGGCGCGCTCCTCGCCGCACTCGGCGGTCAGCGCCTCGGCGAAGCCGTCGGCCCAGGAGCGGGCGGCGTCGACGAGCCGCGCCTCGATGCGCTCGACGTCGGTGTCGGAGAGGTCGGGGACCTCGCCGCCCTTGGGAACGCGCACCACGAAGTGGATGCGGGAGAGGATCGACTCGGTGTTCCAGGCGGTGAAGTCGACGCTGGCGCCGTTCAGCTCTTCCTTGAGGATGTCGATGATCCGCAGCCGGACGCCGGTGGTGTAGCGGTCGCGCGGCAGGTAGACGAGCGCGGAGTAGTAGCGCCCGTACTCGTCCTTGCGCAGGTAGAGCCGCAGCCGGCGCCGCTCCTGGAGGTAGAGGACACTCGTGACGATGGCCCGCAGCTCGTCGGCGGGCGTCTGGAACAGCTCGTCGCGCGGGTAGGTCTCCAGGATCTGGAGCAGGTCGCGCCCGTCGTGGCTGTTGGCCGAGAACCCGGCGCCCTTGAGCACCTCCTCCACCTTGCGGCGGATGACCGGCACGCGCCGCACGGACTCGGTGTACGCGGCGGACGAGAAGAGCCCGAGGAAGCGCCGCTCACCCACGACGTTGCCCTCGGCGTCGAACTTCTTCACGCCGACGTAGTCGAGGTAGCTGGGGCGGTGCACGGTCGCGCGGCTGTTGGCCTTGGTCAGGACGAGCAGCTTGTGCTCGCGGGCCTTGGCGCGCGCGTCGGCGGGCAGCCGGTTGAAGGAGGGGCTGACCGGGTGGTGGTCGTCGCCGTGGTGCGGGTCGGCGCGCAGGATGCCGAGGCCGGTGCCGGGGACGGCGGCGAGGGAGTCGTCCTCGGTGAGGTTGTACTCGCGGAAGCCCAGGAAGGTGAAGTGGTTGTCGGCGAGCCAGCGCAGCAGCTCGCGGGCCTCCTCCACCTCCTGGTCGCGCAGGTCGTCGGCGGTGGGCTCGGAGGGCAGCTCGTCGGCGATGCGCAGCGCGGCGTCGCGCATCTTCTCCCAGTCCTCGACCGTCTCGCGTACGTCGGAGAGGATCCGGAGCAGATCGGCGGTGATCTGCTTCAGGTCGGCGCGGTCGGTCTCGCGGTCCATCTCGACGTGGATCCACGACTCGACGAGCGCGTCGTGCGGGCGCTCGCTGACCGGCTCCGTGGGCAGGACCTCCAGGAGCTTGCCGGTCACGTCACGGCGTACGACCACCTGGGGGTGGATCACCACGTGGATGCCGCGGCCCTGGCGGGAGAGCTCGTTGGTGACGGAGTCGACGAGGAAGGGCATGTCGTCGGTGACCACCTCGACGACGGAGTGACTGCACGTCCAGCCGTTCTCCTCGACCGTCGGGGTGTGGACCCGTACGTTCGCCGTCCCCTGGGGGCGGTTCTCGGCGAGCCGGTAGTGGGAGAAGGCGGCGCCGAAGACGTCGACCGGGTCGCGGTCGGCCAGGTCCTCGGGGGCGGTGTGCAGGTAGTAGCGCTGGAGGAACGCGAGTGCCGTGGCCTGGTCCGGCGTGGCCTCGCTCGTCGTCCCGGTCGGTGCACCACTCGGTAGGCGCCCCCCGACCGGGCTGTTCTCAGCTACCCGGGCGGCCCGCGCGAGCAGCTCGGTCTTGGCTTCGTCCAGCTTGGTCTGCATTGTCCTCTGACTCCTGTCGCGCGCCGTTGCGTGACGTAGAAGGAAGTGATGTGACGTAACGCCGCGGCACGGGGTCTCCTGCCGGAGTCGACGTTATGCCGCGGTGCGGGAAGAGCGGTCGGCTTTCCGCCATTTTCAGCGCTTCCACTGACAGATGGCTTGCCCGGGCCGGTCGGCCGCACCGCGAAGAAGCGTCAGCGAGGGCCCGGGCACGGATGTCCTCCGTGTTCCCCGGGCGCAGGGCGGAGGCACCTATGCCTCCGCGGGCTATCGCGCTGATCACGGGTCAAGGCTATCGCTCCGCGCCCGGGAACCGTCATGAGCCGTATGTGTACAAAAGCGGGGGCAGAACCTGGACAGTCTGCACAGTGCGTCCGGGGCGCGGCCCTGCTGTCGGCCCTCTTGGCAAACCGGACGCGGGGATGCACGTTGAGCGGGACGGACAACGGACATGCGTGACGGACGACGGACATGCGTGACGGACTCGGGAAGCGAGCACCGATGGCAGCCAAGATCCTGATAGTGACCGGCGACGCGGCGGAGTCGCTGGAGGTCCTCTACCCCTACCAGCGCCTGCGCGAGGAAGGATACGACGTCCACATCGCCGCCCCGGCCCGCAAGACGCTGCGGTTCGTGGTGCACGACTTCGAACCGGGCTTCGACACGTACACGGAGAAGCCGGGCTACACCTGGCCCGCGGACCTCGCCTTCGCCGAAGTGGAACCCGGCCAGTACGCCGCCCTGGTGATCCCGGGCGGCCGGGCCCCGGAGTATCTGCGCAACGACCCGGAGCTCCGCAAGATCCTCAAGTCCTTCTTCGACGCGGACAAGCCGGTGGCCCAGATCTGCCACGGCCCGCTCCTCACCGCCGCGATCGACGGCCTGAGCGGCCGCCGCGTCACGGCGTACCCGGCCCTGGAGATGGACATGCAGGCGGCGGGCGCGACCTTCCAGGACGCGGAGGTGGTGGTCGACGGCACGCTGGTCTCGGCCCGCGCGTGGACGGATCACTCGGGCTGGATGCGGGAGTTCCTGACCGTGCTGAGGGCGAAGGCACCCGTGACGTGAGGGGCCGGTAGCGGAAGGTCCCGTGGCGGCCCGGGTAGCGGAGGCTGATCATCCGTTAGGTATACGGAGCTGCGCGTATCCGTCCCACATCGGTATGCCGATCCTCGGGGATACCGATGCCGGGAGGGGGGCGCGAAGGGCAGTCTCTTCCGTGCGCCGCCTGGTCCGAGGATGCGGGAACGGGCGCCAGGGTGCCCGGCAGTGCCTGGTCATCTCCCCCACGGCTGTCATGGCAAGGCATCCGGCCCGCCCCCGCGGCCCCGGCGAAGCGGCCGACGCGGCGCCTGCCCTTGTCGGCGAGGGCAGGCGCCGCTCCTCCGGGGACGCGGACACCGCCACGCCCCTGCGCCGCTATCCCGCCACGCCGCTCCCCCGGTCCTCCGTGGCGCTCGCGATCTCCGTACGGGAGCCCACGCCCAGCTTCGCCAGGATGTGCTCGACATGCGCGTCCGCGGTCCGCTTCGAGATGACCAGGCGCTCCGCGATCTCCCGGTTGGACAGGCCCTGGCCGACCAGGGCGGCCACCTCCCGCTCCCGCCGGGTCAGTACGTCACCGGCCGCCCGCCGCCCGGACCGCTGGGCCGGCGGCCTGCCGGGAACGTCCGCGTCGGCGCGCACCGCGTGCAGGACCTGGCGGCCGGACAGCCGTGCCCCCACCGCGTGCCACCGGTCGAACTGCTTGCCGCCCAGCGCGTCCCGCACGGCCTCGCGCACCGCCTCCTGGTGCTCCAGGAGCGAGGGCAGCATGGCGATGGGGTCGCCGCCGAGCCGCCGCGCGTTCTCCGCGTACCCGAGCAGCCAGGCGGCCCGCACCTGCCGCCCGGCCTGCGCCGCCGCCCAGGCGAGGCCGTGGCAGCACATCGCTGCGACCAGGATCTCGTCGACCTCGCCGGCCGCCTCCAGGGCCCCGCACAGCGACGCGACGCCGCCCTCCCGGTCGCCCGCGAGCCACCGCACGAGGCCCTGCGCCATGAGCGTGGAGCCGTAGAGCTGCCGCTCGCCCGTGCCCTCCAGCAGGCCGAGGCCCTGCGCGCACAGCTCCAGCGCGCCCTCGGTGTCGCCGAGCACGGCCCGCAGCAGGGCCGCTTCGTAGCCCATCACCACCAGGCCGAGGAGGTTGTCGCTCTCCTGCATCCGCCGCCGCACGTCCGCGAGCCGGGCCAGCCCCTCCTCGTCCCCGCACAGCGCGGCCAGACCGTCGGCGTACCCCTCGGCGAACTGCGCCACCTCCTCGTCGCCGGCCGCCACCGCGGACACCCGCGCCAGCTCCATCTGCTCGACGGCCGTCGCCAGATCCGCCGTCCACACCGCGAAGACACCGGTCCCGAGCAGCCCCCACGCCCGCGCCGAGCAGTCCTCGGGGACGCGGGCGAGCCCCTTGTCGATCCAGTACCCGCCCTCGGAGAGCGCCCCGGAGGCCCGCCAGTGCGGCCACAGCCGGGCCGCGAGCCGCAGCCCCTGCGCCGCCCGTCCGTCGGTCTCGTACGCGTACTCCAGAGCGGCCCGCAGGTCGGCGATCTCCGCCCGGACCGTGCGGTGCAGCTCCGCCTGTCCGGCGCCGAGGAACCCCTCCTCGAAACGCCGCCCGAGATCGCGGTAGTACGCGAAGTGCCGCGCCCGCAGCGCCGCGCCGCCGTCCGCCTCGACCACGCCTAGCCGCTCGGCCCCGTACTCCCTGAGCGTGTCGAGCAGCCGGTAGCGGCTGCCCGACTCGCCGATCCGCTGCACCACGGACTTGTCGACGAGTCCGATGAGCTGCCCCAGCACCTCCGCGACGGGCAACTGCCCACCTCCACAGACCTGTTCGGCGGCGCTCAGCTCGAAGGACCCGGCGAACACGGACAGCCGCGCCCACAACAGCTGCTCCTCCGGAGTGCACAGCTCATGCGACCAGTCGATGGCCGTACGCAGGGTCTGGTGCCGCGAGAGAGCGGTGCGCCGCCCTCCGGTCAGCACCTGGAAACGGTCGTCGAGCCGCGCCACGAGCTCCTCCGTCGACACGGCCCGCAGCCGCACCGCGGCGAGCTCCAGCGCCAGCGGTATGCAGTCGAGCCGGTGGGCCAGCGCGAACAGCTGCTCGCGGTTCCCGTCGTGCACCGCGAAGCCGGGCACCACACCGGCGGCGCGCTGCGCGAACAGCTCGACCGCGTCGCCGGGCGCCAGCGGCGAGACGGGGCAGCAGTGCTCCCCGGGCACGTCCAACGGCTGCCGGCTGGTGGCGAGCACACTCACGTCGGCGGCCTCGCGCAACAGGATGTCCGAGAGCATCGCGCAGGCGTCGACCAGGTGCTCGCACGTGTCCAGCACGATGAGCAGCCGCCGCCCCTGGAGGTGCGCCACGACCGCGTCGAGCGGCGCCATCCCGGACTGCTCGGGCAGTTCGAGGACGGCGGCGAGCGTGGCGGGTATCAGCTCGGGGTCCCGCAGCGCCGACAGCTCGGCGAGCCACACGCCGTCGGGAAACCTTTCCCCCAGCCCCGCGGCGGCCCTCAGCGCGGTGCGGCTCTTGCCGACACCTCCCGGCCCGACCAGCGTGACGAGCCGCGCGTACTCGAACGCCGCCCGTACCTGCGCCAGTTCGTCCGCCCGTCCGACGAACGAGGTCAACTCGGCGGGGAGTTGCCCGCCCCGCCGCTGCCCGAAGCCGAAACCCATCGCGCTACCGCCCCCGTCACGTCGTCCGGCACAGCTCATCCGCCGAGGATCACACCTCAGCGTACGCAGAACGGCGCGGAGGGTGAACGCGAATCCGGCAACCCCCGCACCTCAGGCGGCGAGCCGCTCCGCCTCGGCCACGGCCTCCTCCAGGCTGTCCACGACGGGCACCCCGGCGCTCTCCAGGCTCGCCCGGCTGTGCGAGCCGCCGGTGTAGAGGACGGCCCGCGCGCCCACGTGCGCGGCGGCGACCGCGTCGTCGACGGCGTCCCCGATCACGACGACCCGCTCGACGGCGGCGGCGACACCCTCCAGCGCGGCCAGGTGCCGCACCATCCGCTCGGCCTTGCCGGCGTGCGAGTCGTCGGTCCGCCCGTCGATCCGCACGAAGTGCTCGTGGATCCCGTGCCGCCGCACGATCGGCACGAGGTGCTCGTGCGGAGCCAGCGACAGCAACGACTGCGTACGCCCGTCGGCCCGCCGCTCGGCGAGCAGCCGCGCGGCCCCTTCGGCGAGCCCGCAGGCCTCGGCCCGCGCCCAGTAGTGCTTGTGGAAGACGGCATCCATGAGCCGCCACTCCGTGTCACTCGGCAGCCGCCCCATGAGCCGCTCGTAGAACCGCGGGATCGGCACGCAGTACAGCTCGCGGTACCGCTCCAGAGTGATCGACTCGAGCCCGATCTCCGCGAAGGAGGCGTTCGTGGCCTCGATCACCGCATGAATGTCATGCAGGAGGGTCCCATTCCAGTCCCAGACGATGTGCGCCCCGCGCCCCGTTTTCCCCATCCCCAAAACGTACCCGCCCCCACCGACAACAGAGCCAACGCAGAGGGCCCACCCCCCGCACCCGCGAGCGCACGCGAGGGGACGTCGGCCGGAAACCTGGAGGCGCACAGCTGACGACGGCCCGCAGTCGCCCACGCGCCGGAGGGGACGTGGGGGTAGGTGCGCGCGGAGCACAGTGGTGGTCACCAGGGCCCCGAAGCAACAAAGGCCCCGCACCAAGATGGCGAGCACGGACCTACCCCCGCGGCCCCGCCCCCAAGACGACCCCAGGCGCACCCCGGGACACCCAAGACGCACCCACCGCGCGAGCCCCCCTCAGCCGATCAACCCAGGAATCTCCTGCGTCGCAAACCACAGCAGCTCATGATCCTCCGCCCCGTCCACCACGAACCGCGCATCCTCGTCCCCCATATCCGCCGCCCCCAACGCCGCCGCAGCCGCGCCCACATCCCCCTCCGCGTCCCCCGAGTCCACATGCACCGCCGCCACCTTCCCCAGGGACAGCCCCCCGGCAACCCGCACCTCCCCGAGCGCCCCTCGATCGAGCCCCCGGTCAGGATCCGCCACAGCCGCCCCATCCGGCACATCCGCCGCAAGCACGACCCGCCGCCGCGCCGCCGACGGATCCCCCGCCACCAACCGCAGCGACGCCGCCGCCGCCCGGTTCAACGCCGCGTACTCCAGCTCCTCGATGTCGTCCGAGACGTACCACTCCCGCAGAGCGGGGGTCACGGCGTAAGCGACCAGCGGCCCGGGCCCCACCTCCCCCGCCTTGTACGCCTCAGCGAGCCGGGGCAGGGTCAGAGGAACGTAGACGCGCATATACGGGACCGCTTTCGCTCGCGTCCGCCGAGACGGACCTTCGTGGCCGTAGAAGACCTTCAGGATACGTGCGGGAGTCCCCGATCGAGGTCCCCCCACCACCCGCGGAGCCGTCCACCCCCGTCCACGGATTCACCCGGCACACCCCCGGAAACACCACGCCCCAAGGGCCTCCACCCCCCTGATAGGTGAACCCGGACCCCCACCCCCGGCCGGTCCTCCACCCCTTGCGCACCGACCCCCCACCCCCGTACAAGATCCCCAACACGAAGTTACTCATCGGTACCAACCGGCGCCACAGGCGACGAAGGAGGCACCACATGCGCAAGGTGATGACCAGGCCCCGCCCACGTCCGACCGCGTCCCGCCCACCCGCGGGCCGCCCACCGACCCGCAGGGACTCACGCCGCCCCACGGACCGCCGCCCACTGACGGTCCCGGCCCAACCACCCCCGCACCCCACAGAGGTCTTCGCGGAACGCCTCCTGCTCGTCCTCAGCGGCCAACGCCCCCTGCACTGGGCGGCCCGCCACATCGCCAACACGGCGTACGACGACCTGGCCCGCCTGGCGGAGCTCAGCCCGCTCCGCACGGGCGGCCACCGCCCCACGATCCACCGCATCGGCCACTACCAGCCGCACCCCGAGGCGTACGAGGTCTTCGCCCGCGTGGCGACGGGCCCGAGGCTGCGCGCGCTGGCGTTCCGCCTCGCCCTGGGGGCGGACAGGAAGTGGCGCTGCACGGCGGTGGAAACAGACCCCAAAAGGCACTGACAAACCGCGCCCGACCGCGCACCGCACCGCACCGCACCGACCCAAGCGAAAGGGGCCGGAAGCAATCCCGGCCCCTCCACCTACGTCACGAGACACCTAACGCCCCGCCACGCCGCGCTGCGCTGCGCAACTACTTCTTGCGACGCCGCCCACCCTTCTGGGCCTTGCGCCGCTCCGCCCGAGTCATGCCGTCCGCCTCGGATCGCACACCCGAACCATCCGTGGTGAAGTCACCCTCGTCGACGCCGCCCTCGGCGTTCGGCGCCTGGAAGTGCAGCCGGTCGGGCCGCTGCGGAGCCTCAAGCCCCTTGGCCCGGATCTCGGGCCGCGACCCGGCACCCGCACCCGCCGGAACCGCGTCCTGCACGCCGCCCTTGGCGAGCGAGGTGGCCGCCGCGTCCTCGACCGGGACCTCCTCGACCTGCTGCTCGACCTGGACCTCCAGGTTGAACAGGTAGCCGACGGACTCCTCCTTGATGCCGTCCATCATGGCGTTGAACATGTCGAAGCCCTCGCGCTGGTACTCGACCAGCGGGTCCTTCTGCGCCATGGCACGGAGGCCGATGCCCTCCTGGAGGTAGTCCATCTCGTAGAGGTGCTCACGCCACTTGCGGTCGAGCACCGACAGGACGACCCGCCGCTCCAGCTCACGCATGATCTCGGAGCCGAGCTGCTCCTCACGCGTCGCGTACTGCTCGTGGATGTCGTCCTTGATGGACTCGGAGATGAACTCGGCGGTCAGACCCGCGCGGTCGCCCGCCGCGTCCTCCAGCTCCTCGATGGTGACCTTGACGGGGTAGAGCTGCTTGAAGGCGCCCCACAGCCGGTCCAGGTCCCACTCCTCGGCGAAGCCCTCGGCGGTCTCGGCGGCGATGTACGCGTCGATGGTGTCGTCCATGAAGTGCGCGATCTGCTCGTGCAGATCCTCGCCCTCCAGGACCCGGCGACGCTCTCCGTAGATGACCTCGCGCTGCCGGTTGAGGACCTCGTCGTACTTGAGGACGTTCTTACGGGTCTCGAAGTTCTGCTGCTCCACCTGCGACTGGGCGGAGGCGATGGCACGCGTCACCATCTTGTTCTCGATCGGCACGTCGTCGGGGACGTTGGCCATCGACATGACGCGCTCGACCATCTGCGCCTTGAAGAGCCGCATCAGGTCGTCGCCGAGCGACAGGTAGAAGCGGGACTCGCCCGGGTCGCCCTGACGGCCGGAGCGACCGCGCAGCTGGTTGTCGATACGGCGCGACTCGTGCCGCTCGGTGCCGAGGACGTACAGACCACCGAGGGCCTTGACCTCCTCGAACTCCTCCTTGACGGCCCGCTCGGCCTTCTCCAGGGCGGCGGGCAGCGCGGCGGCCCACTCCTCGACGTGCTCGACGGGGTCGAGACCGCGCTGGCGCAGCTCCGCCTCGGCGAGGTCGTCGGGGTTGCCGCCGAGCTTGATGTCCGTACCACGACCGGCCATGTTCGTGGCCACCGTCACGGCGCCCTTGCGGCCGGCCTGGGCGACGATGGTCGCCTCACGGTCGTGCTGCTTGGCGTTGAGCACCTCGTGCTGGATGCCGCGCTTGGAGAGCTGCTGCGAGAGGTACTCGGACTTCTCCACGGAAGTCGTGCCGACCAGGATCGGCTGCCCCTTCTCGTGCTTCTCCGCGATGTCGTCGACGACGGCGGCGAACTTCGCGACCTCGGTGCGGTAGATCAGGTCGGACTGGTCGACGCGGACCATCGGCCGGTTCGTCGGGATCGGCACGACGCCCAGCTTGTAGATCTGGTGGAACTCGGCGGCCTCGGTCATGGCCGTACCGGTCATGCCGGAGAGGCCACTGTCGTAGCCGTCGCGCTTGTAGAGGCGGAAGAAGTTCTGGAGGGTGATGGTCGCCAGGGTCTGGTTCTCGTCCTTGATGTCCACCCCTTCCTTCGCCTCGATCGCCTGGTGCATGCCCTCGTTGTAGCGGCGGCCGGCGAGGATACGGCCGGTGTGCTCGTCGACGATCATGACTTCGCCGTCGATGACGACGTAGTCCTTGTCCTTCTTGAAGAGTTCCTTGGCCTTGATGGCGTTGTTGAGGTAGCCCACGAGGGGCGTGTTCACCGACTCGTAGAGGTTGTCGATGCCGAGCCAGTCCTCGACCTTGCTCACGCCGGACTCATGGATGGCGACGGTGCGCTTCTTCTCGTCGACCTCGTAGTCGCCGGTCTCCTCGATGCCCTTGAGGGGGTTGCCGGGCTCACCCTTGGTGAGGCGGGTGACCAGCTTGGCGAAGTCGCCGTACCACTTGGTGGCCTGGTCGGCGGGGCCGGAGATGATCAGCGGCGTACGGGCCTCGTCGACGAGGATCGAGTCGACCTCGTCGACGATCGCGAAGTTGTGGCCGCGCTGCACGAGCTCGTCCTGCGACCACGCCATGTTGTCGCGGAGGTAGTCGAAGCCGAACTCGTTGTTCGTGCCGTACGTGATGTCGCAGTTGTACTGCTCGCGGCGCTGGGCCGGCGTCATGTTGGCCAGGATGCAGCCGACGCTCAGGCCCAGGAACTTGTGGACGCGGCCCATCATCTCGGAGTCGCGCTCGGCCAGGTAGTCGTTGACCGTGATCAGGTGGACGCCCTTGCCGGAGAGGGCGTTCAGATACGCGGGCAGGGTGCCGACGAGGGTCTTGCCCTCACCGGTCTTCATCTCGGCGACATAGCCCATGTGCAGCGCGGCGCCGCCCATCATCTGGACGTCGTAGTGGCGCTGGCCCAGGACGCGCTTGGCGGCCTCACGGACCGTCGCGAAGGCCTCGGGGAGGAGGTCGTCGAGCGTCTCGCCGTCGGCGTAACGCTCCTTGTACTCCTGGGTCAGTGCGCGCAGCTCGGCGTCGGAGAGGCTGACGAAGTCCTCTTCGATGGAGTTGACCTGGTCCGCGATGCGGTGCAGCTTGCGCAGGATCTTGCCTTCGCCTGCACGCATGATCTTTGAGAGGACGGACACGGGGGTTGGTCTCCTTGCCGGTCGGGCCTGGCATGGTCGGTTGTACTCGTCGGGCAACGGCCATCGTATGCGAGGACCCGGCTGCGCCGGGAGGTCTGCCATGAGGTCAACGGGCGAGGGGCGCCGAAGGTGCCGGGTCGTGCGCTTGAGGTGGTCGCGACGGGCCGGTAAAAACACTGGCCCCCGGAACAGCGCCCCCGCATCATCGCTTGATGGAGCCCGTCACACTCACCACCGAACGCCTGTGCCTGCGCGTCTTCGCGGCCGAGGACATCGACGAGGTCCACGAGGCCTGTCAGGACCCCGACATCCAGCGCTGGACCTCGATTCCCTCGCCGTACGCGCGCGTGGACGCCGAGACCTTCATTGCGCGCGTCGTGCCGAGTCAGTGGCAGGCCGACTCCGAGTACACCTTCGCCGTACGTCTGCGCGGCGGCGGCCCCCTGGTCGCCGCCGCCAGCCTGCACCACCCGCGCTCGGGCACCTGGGAGGTCGGTTACTGGACGGCCAAGGAGCAGAGGGGCCGCGGCTATATGACGGAGACCGTGCTCGGCCTCGCCCGCTGGGCGTTCACGGACCTGCGCTGCACCCGCCTGGAGTGGCGCGCGGAGGTCGGCAACACGGGCTCCCGGGCGGTCGCGGAGAAGGCCGGCTTCAGGGTGGAGGGCGTGCACCGCGCGGGCCTGCTGAACAAGGGCACCCTCCGTGACTGCTGGGTGGGCGCCCTGTTGCCCTCCGATATCGGCATGGAGTCACCGCTGCCGTACCTGCCCGCGCGGCCCTGAGGCCAAGGCGATTGCGCCCCCGCTGTCAGTGCCGCCACCTATCGTTTCGACCATGACGAGCCTGCCGCGCCCCGCCATCGAACTCTCCGCCGACGAGGCCCGCCGCATCGCGCTGCGGGCCCAGGGTTTCCTCGGCGCTCCGGACCGCAGATCCGGTGTGCGGGGCGTCCTGCGGCACCTCGGCGCGGTCCAGCTCGACACCATCTCGGTGCTGGCCCGCTCGCACGAACTCATTCCGTACGCACGCCTGGGCGCGGTGGGCCGCGACACCGTCGAGGCCGCGTACTGGACCGAGACCCACGCCTTTGAATACTGGTCGCACGCCGCGTGCATCCTGCCCGTCGAGGAGTGGCCGCACTTCGCCTTCCGCCGCCGCGCCTACCGCTCCCGCCCGCACTGGCACCACGACCTGCCCGACGGCGCGTACGACCAGGTCATCAAGCAGCTGCGCGCCGAAGGCCCGCTCACGGCCACGGAGTTGGGCGGCGCGAAGAACAAGGGCGAGTGGTGGGACTGGTCCGAGTCGAAGATCGCCGTAGAGCGCGCGCTGATGTACGGCGAGGTGGTCTGCACCGAGCGCCGCTCCTGGAAGCGGGTGTACGACCTGGCGGAGCGCGCCATCCCGGACGTGCTGCTCCACGACGACCTGAGCGACGCGGAGTGCCTGCGCCGCCTGGTGCGCCTGGCCGGTGAGGCGCTGGGCGTCGGCACGCGCGCGGACATCGCCGACTACCACCGCCTCAAGGGCGAGCAGTTCGACGCGGTGGTCGCGGACTCGGGCCTGGTGCCGGTGACGGTCCAGGGCTGGGACAAGCCCGCCTGGGCGGACCCGAAGGCCCTGGAGACGACGCCGCGCGGCCGGCACCGCACGACGCTGTTGTCCCCGTTCGACTCCCTGATCTGGGAGCGGGCGCGCACGGAGCGGATCTTCGGCTTCACCCACCGCCTGGAGGCGTACGTGCCCAAGCCGAAGCGGATACACGGCTATTTCGCGATGCCGCTGCTCGCCGGCGGCCGGCTCCTCGGCCGGGTCGACCCCGCGCGCGAGGGCGCCACGCTGGTGGCCAAGCAGGTCACGCTCGACACCCCGAAGGCGGTCGAGCCGATGGCCCGGGCGCTGATGGAGGCGGCGTCCTGGGTCGGCTGCGACTCCGTACGGGTGGAGCGGGTGAACCGCCCGGAGCTGACGGCCGCCCTGGTGCGCGCCCTTACCTGATCTCCAGGATCTTCTCCCGCATCGCGTAGACCACGGCTTCCATCCGGGAATGCAGCTGGAGCTTCTCCAGGATGTTGCGCACGTGGTTCTTCACGGTGTTCTCGGAGATGAACAACTCCTTGGCGATATCGCGGTTGTTCATCCCGGTGGCGACCAGCTTCAGCACTTCCAGCTCGCGATCCGTCAGCCGGGGCGCGGGCACCAGCCTGCGCTCGTCGGTGCGCTGGATCATCGACTTGAACTCCGTGAGCAGCTTGGAGGCCATCGAGGGGCTGATCTGCGACTGGCCGTCGGCCACCGCGCGAATCGCGGTGGCCACCTCGTCCGTGGAGATCTCCTTGAGGAGATATCCGGTGGCGCCGGCCTTGATCGCGTCGTAGAGGTCGGCCTCCTCGTCGCTGATCGTCAGCATGATGATCTTGGCGCTGGGCGCCACCTCCTTGATGGAGGTGCACGCCTCGATGCCGCCGCGCTTGGGCATGCGTACGTCCATGAGCACGATGTCGGGCAGCAGGTCGGCGGCCTTGTCCACCGCCTCGGCGCCGTCGCCCGCCTCACCCACGACCTGGATGTCCTCTTCGGCGGCGAGGACGATCTCCAGGCCGCGGCGGAAAAGGGCGTGGTCATCCACCACAAGCACCCGGATGGGCTCCTTGCGTGGGGCGCCCGCGTCCGTGCCGATGCCGATGCCGTCGTCGGCACCCTGGTGACGCATCGGTCCGAAGCTGTCCGCCATCGTTCCTCCCCCATGAAGGCCGTGGCCTGTTGTGCCTCTGCTGCGCCAACCCGAGGCGGCAGCACGCCGGTTGGCCCGGCCCGCCCATGATTTCATGCCTGGCGCCGCTCCGGTGCGCGCACTGGTCGCACGATGGTGCCCCTGGGGGCGCACACGCGCTCCAGGGGCACCATTACGGCGGTCGGGGGGGGACCGGCGGGCGCTCAGCCGCCGAGAGCCCCGCCCGCGCCACCCGTCTCGGCGTTGGCGACCATGGGGTCGGTGTTGAGGCGGATGACGCCGTAGTCGTAGGCGTGCCTCCGGTAGACGACGCTCGGTTCCTTGGATTCGGAGTCGACGAACAAGTAGAAGTCGTGTCCGACCAGTTCCATCTCGTAGAGGGCCTGGTCGAGCGACATGGGCGCCGCGACGTGCGTCTTTTCGCGGACCACGAGGGGGCCTTCGCCCTGGATCTCCAGCGAGCCGATCTTCTTGACCGGTACGCCGTCGCGCTCTTCGTCACGCGCGATGGTGCCGTCTCCGTTGAGGTACGCCGCGTCCGGCACTCGCTCGGCGACCTCGGCGGCGGAGAGCCTGCCGGTGCCGCGCCGGTTGTGGCGCTTCTCGTGCTGCTTGCGCAGGCTGGCGTCGAGCTTGGCCGTGGCCAGGTCGAGCGCCGCGTACGGATCGGCGGCCGAGGCTTCCGCGCGGATCACGGGCCCACGGCCGCGGAGAGTGATCTCCACGCGGTCGGAACGGTCGGCCTGCCGCGGGTTGGTCTCCTTGGACACCTCGACGTCGAGGCTGATCACCTTGCCGTCGAGCCTCTGGATCTTGTCCAGCTTCAGCTTCTCGGCCACGTGCTTGCGGAACCGCTCGGGCACCTCGGTCTTGCGGCCCTTGACGACGATGTCCACGCAGAACTCCGTTCCCGGATCACTCCGCTTCGGTGGCGGAGCATCTCCCTTTTGCACCAGACCCCGGTGACTCCCGGAGCCTCGGACTCGGTGACTTCCACCTCCTCCTCCCCCGAGGGCAAGATCTCCACCCCACCGGCCCGGGTGATTGTGGAAAACCTCAATTCCGATATGCGAGGCGCGGCGTTCGCCATTCCTCACAACCGAACATATCTCGCCCGGGCGGATGTCGTCACCCTCTACTGCGACGTACCTCCATTCAGGTCTATCAACCCTCTCATCACCTGCAACGACGCAAGTTCTCCATCAGTTCCGGTTTATTTCGAAAGAATCCGGTGGGGCGGCGACAACGGCCGCGCTGATCGCGTTCTCGCGGCCCAATAGCCGCCTTCGCACAGCATCCGTTCCCCGGCCCCGCACAGCCTCCGAGCGGGTCTTCTCTTGCATGTCTACGTCATGTATCGCGCGCACGGCCTCCACCATCGACGCGCCGGTGGTCATGAGGTCGTCCACGACCACGATCCGGCCCGCGCCCGCTCCCGCCAGCAGTCGGCCGCCCCCGGCGGTCACCTCCAGGGCGCCTGCCAGGTTGGCCTGCCGCTGCCGGGAGTCGAGCCCCGACTGATCGGCCACCGCACGCCGTTGACGCAGCACCGCGAGCACCCGCGCCGGGATCCCCGCTCGCCGCAGCTCACCCGCGGCGGCGAGCGCGATCCGCCGCGCCGGGTCCTGACCACGCGCCCGCACAGAGGCACGCGACGACGGAACGGGGACGAGCGACAACGGCACCGTGCGCCCCTGTGATCCGCCGTGTGTGCCGTCTACCCACGATCGGGCCCGCGTATCACCCCACTGCGGCGTTTCCGGCGTCCCGCCCCGCAGACCGGCACGCACGGCTTCGGCGAGCGCCGCCCCCAGCGGCCCGGCGAGCCCCAGGGCGCCCCGCTCCTTGTGCGCGAGCAGCACGGCCCGCACCGCGTCCTCGTACGGCGCCGCCGCATGCACCACCGGCAGCCCCGGCGGCTCGGGCACCGGCCGCACCCGGCGTGGCGCGCTTCCGCACAGGGCTGCCCGGCACGCGGCACAGAGCGTCGCCCGAGGCCGCCCGCAGCCTCCGCACTCGGCCGGCAGCACCAGGTCGGTGAGGTCCTGCCACCACCCCCGCATGCCCCCACTGTGCCAAGCCACGGGCAGCGCGGCCACCCCTGTGGAAAACCCCCTGTGGACAACCGGTCCCGGCGCCGTGACCCGTGCCATCGCCCCAGGTCACCGGTGGGGAGGCGTAGACCGACGGTCTGGTGCCCGCAGGGGACCCGGCCTCACCCCGGATAGACCGGGGACGACCCCTCCTTCACCACCGCCTGCCACTGCGAACCCGTCGGCAGCCGCACGATCCCGTCGTCCGAGTGCGCCACCAGCGGCTGCTGCTCGCTCTCGGACGCCGCGATCTCCTTGACGCCCGTCAGCCCCGGCAGCGTGGTGCCCGAGAGCACCGAGCCGTCGCACTGCACGTACCGCATCTGCTGCACCCCGCCGGACTCGCGCCCGACCACCACGAGGCGGCTGCCGCCCGCCCACGACATGGCGGTGACCTCCTCCATGCGCGGGGCCGCCTGGGTGGGGTCGAGCACCGAGATCCGCGGCTGCTCCCGCTCGCCCTGCACACCCCGCTCGCCCCGCTCGCCCCGCTCGACCCGGCCGATCCACAGAGACGTCTTGTCGTCCTTCTTCACCAGCAGCGCGATACGGACCCCGTCGGCCGACACCCGCACCGCCTCGATGCGCCCGTCGAGACCGGGCACCTCGACCTCGACCGGTTCGCCCTCGCCCTGGTCGAGCCAGAGCAGCCGCGGCCGCTTCGGGTCGCGGTCGGCCACCCACAGGTCACCCCTGCCGTCCCAACTGGGCGTGGAGAGACGGTCCTCCTCCGCCTTCGCCCTGCTGCGCACCTGCGCCTTGCCGAGCGTGTCCTCCACGAACAGCGACGCCGTGTACAGCGACTTCCCGTCGCGCGACACCCCGGCCGCACGCTTCTCGTCCCGGGAGACCGCCGCCGAGCGCAGCTGCTGGTCCCCCGTGCCCAGGATGCCGTTCACCGGCTCCGGGGCGGCGGTGCTCCCGGCGTTGGCCGGCATCCGCACCAGCCGGTGCTTCTCGTCGATGAAGTACTGGTAGCCGGGCCGCTCCGCATTGCGGTGCACCGCGACACTCTCGGCATGGCTCTGGCTCAGGACGCAGAGCATCGAACCGTTGGACCGCTGCAACGTCACCTGCTCGACCCCCGAAGGCGTCAGGTCCTGCAGCGTGAAGAGCAGTTGCGCCGCCATCTCCCGGCACCGCGTCTGGCTGGCGCCGTCGGCCCGGCTGTTGAGCTGCACGGTCAGCCGGTTCTGGTCGTCCGGCGTCAGCGACTTGCCGGGGTCCTTGAGCCGCGTACCGCTGTCGAACCTCGAATCGACCACCTGGTCGAGCCAGTTGGTCGGCCCTTCCAGGAGCGCCTTCACCGTCTGCGTCATCGGGTCGATCCGCTGACGTATGTAGATGGGATCGGCGACGAGCCCCGCCCGGCCGCTCGCGCCCGCCCCCGACGGCCCGGCGTAGTAGTACTTGTTGACGGACCGGTAGATGCGCTGGAAGTCCGATTCGCCGAGCACCACGCCCGGCGGCGGCCTGTCGATGCGCCACTCCTTGCGGCCCGGGCCGCCCACCAGGCTCAGGTGCACGGACTGGCTGTAGGTCGCCTCTTGGGGCCGGTACGCGTGCTGCCTGTCGACCGTGGCGACCTGCTGGCCCGTCAGGGAGAAGCGGCGGCTGCCGTCCACCTCGTTCCCGGCGTTGCCCGCGTCCGTGTTCGGGCCGTCCGCCAGGACGGTCGTGGACGCTTCCGGTTCCCACGCCTTCGACGCGCTCTTCGTCAGATACTTGCGGGCCATCGCGAACTGCGGATCATCACTGGTCAGCGCCTCAAGGAAGCCCTGCACGATCTCCACGGGCCGCGCGCCCTCGCGCGGCGGCATCGCGTAGACCCGGACCTGTGACTGCGAGTCCGGCCGCTGCGAGGCGTCGACGGTCTTCAGGTTCCCGCTGTCGGGCATCGAGGCGCAGCCGGCCAGGAGGGCCCCGCACCCGCCCAGCAGCAGTCCGGTACGCAGCGGACGCCCACGGCGCGCACGACGGCCGCGTCCCTCCCGGTCAGCGCCCACGAGTGCTCTCCCCTTCCCTCGCCGATCCGGCCTCCGAACGGCCCTCCGGGCGCGCCTTTGAACCTGCCCGGGAACGCGCCTCTGGACGGACCTCCGAACCGGCCCTCGCCCCAGCCACCGGCTCAGCCGCAGACCCAGCCTCCGCCCCAGCCGCTGACTCGACCCGCGCCGATGGGTGCCCGTCCTCCGAAAGCCGCGCCTGCGGCCCGCTCCGGGTGTGCGCCTCCGGGCCCGGCTGCCCGGCCCCCGGCACCTCGTCGCCACGCAGCGCCACGTCACTCTCCGGCTCCTCGTCCAGCGGCCGGCGCGACACGACCCGCGACCCGCTGCCCGGCAACGCCGCCGGATCCACGGCCCCGGCCTGCGCCAGCCGCGGCGCTATCGGCCCCTTCGCCGGCACGGGCGGCGGCACCCTCTCGGACCCCGCGGACATCTGCGCGGGCACCGTCGCCAGCTTGTTCCCGCCGCCGACCGGCAGCCCCGCGTCGTTCAGCCCGCGGTGACGCCGGGAGTCGTCCGGCTCCAGGGGGATCGGCGACCCCCGAAGCGGCTCGTCCGCCGTCCTCGGCAACGTAAGCCTGAACTGTGAGCCGCCCCCCGGCTCACCCCACGCCTGGAGCCAGCCGCCGTGCAGCCGCGCGTCCTCCAGGGCGATGGAGAGGCCGAGCCCCGTACCACCCGTCGTACGCGCGCGTGCCGGGTCCGCCCGCCAGAAGCGGCTGAACACCCGGGTCGCCTCGCCGGGCTTGAGCCCCACTCCGTAGTCCCGCACCGCGACGGCCACCGCGCCACCGGCGGCGGCGAGCCGCACCACGACATCCTTGCCCTCACCGTGCTCCACGGCGTTGACCACGAGGTTGCGCAGCACCCGCTCCACCCGCCGGGCATCGGCCTCGGCGACCACCGGCTGCTGGTCCCCGACGACCCGTATGTGCGTTCCCTTGCGCTCCGCGAGCATCTCCGCACCGCCGACGACCCTGCGGACGACCTCACGGAGATCTATCGCCTCCGCCTCCAGCGCCGCCGCCCCCGCGTCGAAGCGGCTGATCTCCAGCAGGTCCGCGAGCAGCGACTCGAACCGGTCCAGCTGGTCGGCGAGCAGCTCCGCCGACCGCGCGGTCACCGGATCGAAGTCCACCCGCGCCTCATGGATGACGTCGGCGGCCATCCGCACCGTCGTGAGCGGAGTGCGCAGCTCGTGCGAGACGTCGGACACGAACCGCCGCTGCATCCGCGACAGCTCCTCCAACTGCTGGATCTTCAGCTGGAGGTTCTGCGCCATCTTGTTGAAGGCCTCACCGAGGCGCGCGATGTCGTCCTCTCCGGTCACCTTCATACGTTCCTGAAGGCGCCCGGCGGACAACCGCTCGGCGATGCCCGCCGCCATGCGCACGGGCGTGACCACCTGGCGCACCACCAACCAGGCGATGGCACCCAGGAGCACCACGACGAAGAGCCCGGCGGTCGCGAGGGTGGTCCTGACGAAGTTGAGCGACTCCTCCTCCTGCGTCAGCGGGAAGAGGTAGTAGAGCTGGTACGGATCGCCGTTGAGGTCGTTGAGCCGCTTGCCGATCACCAGGCCCGGCTGCGGCTCACGTCCGTCGTCGTAGACGATGCGCGTATTGGCCTGGAGGACCTCCGTGCCCTTGTCGACCCGGCCGCGCAGCTCCTCCGGCACGCTCAGAATGGGCTCCACGCCACCCGAGGCCCGCGAACCACGCACGCTCCCCGCGTCGCTCGTGGACGTAAGGGTCACCACGGCGAACGCGTTCTGACCGCCGCTGGAGAGCTGCTCGACGAGGTCCGACATCCACACGGCGGCGTTCCGCCCGTCGAGGGCACCGCCGTCCTGCCCCTGACCCTGCTCGGTACTCTGCCGCGCGGCGTTGACACTGTCCTGCGCCGCCCGGAAACCTCCGTCGGCCTGGCTCTGCGACGCCTTCACCTTGGCCTTGAGCAGGCCGTTGTTCACCGAACTCATGACGGCGAAGCCCAGCATGAGGACCACGCCGAGCGACATCAGCAAGGTCGTGACCACGACCTTCAACTGGATGTTGCGCCGCCACAACCGCACGGCGGGCAGCAGCGGCCGCCGCACCCAGCGCACGAAGAGACGCAGCACAGGGCTGCCTTGGACGCCGCCCTGCAACAGCAGCCCGCCGTCGACGAGCCGCCCGAACCGGGACGCGCGCCGCGCCGGTCCAGTCCGCCCCGAGCGAGCCCCCGGATCCCCGGACGCCGTGGAGGAACTGTCCCGGGACACGTCAGCTCGGTCCGGCCTTGTAACCGACACCTCGGACGGTCACCACGATCTCCGGTCGCTCCGGGTCCCGCTCGACCTTGGAACGCAGCCGCTGGACGTGCACGTTCACCAGCCGGGTGTCCGCCGCGTGCCGGTAGCCCCAGACCTGCTCCAGGAGCACCTCACGCGTGAACACCTGCCACGGCTTGCGCGCCAGCGCCACCAGCAGATCGAACTCCAGCGGCGTCAGCGCGATCGACTGCCCGTCCCGCTTCACGGAGTGCCCTGCCACATCGATGACCAGGTCACCTATGGCCAGCTGCTCCGGCGCGGGCTCCTCCGACCTCCGCAGCCGCGCCCTGATCCGGGCCACGAGCTCCTTCGGCTTGAACGGCTTGACGATGTAGTCGTCGGCTCCCGACTCCAGACCGACCACCACATCCACGGTGTCGCTCTTGGCGGTGAGCATGACGATCGGCACCCCGGACTCCGCCCTGATCAGGCGGCACACCTCGATGCCGTCGCGTCCGGGCAGCATCAAATCGAGCAGCACAAGATCCGGCTTCGCCTCCCGGAAAGCGGCCAGCGCCTTGTCGCCATCAGCTACGAACGACGGCTCAAAACCTTCACCACGCAGCACAATCCCGAGCATCTCGGCCAGTGCGGTGTCGTCGTCGACGACAAGGACTCGTCCCTTCATGCCTGACATCATCCCATTCTCGTAACAGTGACTGGGCTGCTGGTGAGAGAGGTCACTGACCTGTGACGATAGTCGTATCGGGCCATCACTGTCTGCGGTGATCCCCAGCGGCCACCGCCGACCCCCAGCGGTAACGGACACCGAGCGGTGACACCCATGACACGTCACTCCGAGACGACTGACAGCACTCTTCGAATGCCCGGAGACCGGAGATACGCGGAGTCGTCGTCCCGGCCCCGATCCCACTCCCCCGCCCCGCTCCCCCTCCGTCGGCTGCACCGTACAGGCCACCCGGACACCGCCAGCACCTCAGCCCAGATCCGGAGCCGGACCGGGGGCACGCGCATACGACACCCCCCGCCCCGGCCCGCCGGCACCACCCACCGGCCTCATCCCCGACCCCGCAGCCTCAGCCGCAGAGCACCCGCCTCAGTCAATAGGCACTCGACCGCCCCGGGACTCGGCACACAGTCCGGCGACCCCCTCGGCCGTCACCGGCGACAGCACCCCCTCCTCCGTCACGATCGCCGTCACCAATTCCGGCGGCGTCACATCGAACGCGGGGTTGTACGCCTGCGTCCCCAGAGGCGCCACCGGGATACCGCCCCCCGCCTCCATCCCGAGCACCGGCACATGCGGCGCCGTGACCTCCGTGACCTCATGACTGGCCCGCTGCTCCACCTCGATGGACGCCCCGTCCGGGGTGTCGAGGTCCACGGTTGTCACCGGCGCCACCACGATGAACGGCACGTGGTGATACCGGGCGAGCACCGCGAGCGGATAGCTCCCCACCTTGTTCGCCACCGACCCGTCGGCCGCGATGCGGTCGGCGCCGATGAGCACGGCGTCCACCTCCCCGGCCGCGAAGAGCGACCCCGCCGCGTTGTCCGTGAGCAGCGTGTACGCCATACCGTTCCGCGCCGCCTCGTACGCGGTGAGCCTTGCCCCCTGCAACAGCGGCCGCGTCTCGTCCACCCACAGCCTGCGCAGACTTCCCGCCCGATGGGACTTGAGCGCCACCGCGAACGCCGTGCCCTCCCCGCCGGACACCAGCGCCCCCGTGTTGCAGTGCGTCAGGATGCGGTGTCCACCGCCGGGCAGCAGCTCCTCGAGCAGGGCCAGGCCGTGCGCCGCCATCTTGGCGCTGGCCCTGGCGTCCTCGGCGTGCAGCGCCCGCGCCGCCTCAAGCGCGGCACCGGCCGCCCGCTCGGGACCCGCACCGTCCACCACCGCGGTGCGGTACGCCGCCTGAGCCCGACGCGCGCCGTACGCGAGGTTGACCGCGGTGGGCCGCGCCCCCGCCAGCGAGTCCGCCGCCTCGTCCACGTCGAACCCACGGGCTGCGGCGAGCGCGACGCCGTACGCCCCCGCGATGCCCAGGAGCGGTGCCCCGCGCACCGCGAGCGTACGAATCGCCTCCACCAGAGCCTGTGCGTCGGTGCACACCAGCTCGCTCTCCTCGCCCGGCAGCCTGGTCTGGTCGAGGAGGACCAGTACGGGGCCTTCGGGTGGCTCGTCCCAACGGATAGCGGGGATCGCCGGGATCCCGGTCGGCCGTATGTCCTCGCTGGATTGCGCGTACTGATCAGCCATCCGTCCAGTCTGCCCCGTACCCGGCGGACAATTGAAGGTGTCCTGCCTCTACGGCACCCGGTCACTCGGCCGGTGCCCCGTGGCACGATGGCTGGCAACCTGCCGCCGCACCC
The DNA here is from genome assembly GCF_020026305.1 of Streptomyces sp. 135. Taxonomy (NCBI): domain Bacteria; kingdom Bacillati; phylum Actinomycetota; class Actinomycetes; order Kitasatosporales; family Streptomycetaceae; genus Streptomyces; species Streptomyces sp. 135. The sequence continues at coordinate 3,397,417 of NZ_CP075691.1, forward strand.
GCGGACGGGCACCGTGAAGGAGCGACGATGAACGACACTCCGGGCTGGGCTTCGCCCGGATCTGCCCCCTCCGACGGACAGGACTCCGGCAAGCCGGACGCCCCAGAGCCCGCGGACGCCGGCCGCCAGGGCGGCCCGTCCAAGTGGTCCAAGGAGCAGCCGCCGCCCGCCCAATGGTCCCCGCCCGGCCTCTCGGACCCCGGCCGGACCCCGCCTCCGCCGCCCCCTCCGCCCAGTCAGGGCGGCGGCTGGGGCTGGGGCGGACCACCCGGCCCAGCCCCGGGACCCGGCGGCCCAGGCGGCCCCGGCGGCTACCGCGGCTGGGGCGCCTGGCAGGGCCCGCCGCCCGCCGCCAAGCCCGGCGTCATCCCGCTGCGCCCGCTCGGCATCGGCGAGATCCTCGACGGCGCGGTGTCGACGATGCGCACCCACTGGCGCACCGTCCTCGGTATCTCCCTGACCGTGGCCGTGCTCACCGAAATCGTCATCGTCCTCCTTCAGGGGCTCGTCCTGAACGAGTCCGTGGACACCGATGCCCTCAACGACCCGAGCGCGACCGTCGGCGAGCTGACCCGCGCCCTGGGCGACACCATGCTGAACTCCGGAGTGGTCCTCGTGATCACCCTGCTCGGCACGATCGTCGCCACGGCTCTGCTGACGATGGTCACCAGCCGCGCGGTGCTCGGCAAGCCGGTGACCATCACCGAGGCCTGGCGCGACTCCCGCCCCCGGCTGGCGAAGCTGTTCGGCCTCACCCTGCTCATCCCGCTCATCGGCGCCGCGGTCATCGCCGTCGGCATCCTGCCCGGCGTCCTGGTCGCGGTGGGGGGCGCGTCCGACGCGGGCGCGAGCCTCGCCGTACTCGGCGGACTCGCCGCGAGCATCGCCGCCATCTGGATCGTGATCCGCTTCTCGCTCGCGTCCCCCGCGCTCATGCTGGAGAAGCAGGGCGTCAAGAAGTCCCTGACCCGCTCCGCCAAGCTGGTCCACGGCTCCTGGTGGCGGGTCTTCGGCATCCAGCTGCTCGCCGCGATCATCGCGAACGTCGTGGCGTCGATCATCGTCATCCCGTTCACCTTCCTCGCCGGCGCGCTCAGCGGCGAAGGGGTGAGCGGCTTCCTCAACGGCTCCGGCGACCTGGGCTGGACATTCCTGATCGTCAGCGGCGTCGGATCGGTGATCGGCTCCATGCTGACGTTCCCGATCACGGCCGGGGTCACCGTGCTCCTCTACATCGACCAGCGGATCCGGCGCGAGGCCCTCGACCTCGAACTCACCCGCGCCGCCGGTATCCCCGGCCAGGGGTCCAACCCGCCCGGTACGCCGGGGAGCTGATGCGGTGACCGCGGCGGGGGCAGTGCTCATGGTGGGGTTCGGGGCGGCACCGCTCCTGCCGCCGACCGGTGACGACCCACCGGTGACGATCTCGCGCGACCCGGCACGTGAGGCGGCCGAGCGCGAACTCTCCAAGCCGATGTACCACGAGCACGACCCCAGCCTCCTCCAGCGCGCCCTGAACAGCTTCTGGGACTGGGTCGACGACCTGTTCTCCGCCGCCGCGGGCGCCACCCCCGGCGGCGGGTTCGGACTCCTCGTCATCGTCCTGGCCGTAGTACTGCTGGGCGTCGCCCTCTGGTGGCGCCTGGGCACCCCGCAGCGCACCCTGGCATCGGCGCCGGCCCTCTTCGACGACCGCCCCCGCAGCGCCGCCGAGCACCGCGCGGCCTCCGAGGCCCACGCCGCCCAGGCCCACTGGAACCAAGCCGTCCAGGAACGCATGCGTGCCGTCGTCCGCGCCCTGGAGGAACGCGCGCTCCTGGACCCCCGCCCCGGCCGCACCGCCGACGAAGCCGCGGCGGAGGCAGGCCGGACCCTCCCCGCCCATACCGGCCGACTCCGCGCCGCCGCCCACGACTTCGACGACGTCACATACGGCGGCCGCACAGCGGACGAAGCCGCATACCTCCGCCTGGCCGAGCTCGACCGCGACCTGGAACGCACCAAACCGGTCCTGACCAGCACCGCCCACACCACCCCCAGCAGCAGCCACCAGGGAGCCGCCGAGTGACCGGCTCCCCCCGCCCGGGCAAGACCCCCCAGCCCACGCCGCCCTCCCCCACGCGCCGGCCCGACACGCCGCCCCTCTCGACTTCGGTATCCCCGACGCCCGGACAGCTGTGGACCCGCTCCCGGGGCATCACCCTCGCCGTGGTCGTCCTGCTCGCGGCGGCCGTCGCCATCGCCGCGCTCCGGACCGGCGCCCAACACGGCCGCCTGGACCCCCGCTCCGCCGACCCTCAGGGCAGCCGCGCCGTGGCCGAACTCCTCGCCGACCGAGGGGTGTCCACCCGTGTGGTGACCACCACCGAACAAGCCCGCTCCGCGGCCGGCACCGACACCACCCTCCTGGTGGCCAACCCCGACCTGCTCACCGACGGCCAGCGCTCCCGCCTCCGCGCGGTCGCCAAGGACTCCGGGGGCCGCACCGTCCTCGTCGCCCCCGGCACCCCGTCGGTCGGCGACCTCGCCCCAGGGGTCACCGCGGACGCCACCCCCAGCACGGACTCGGCGCTCTCCCCGTCCTGCTCGCTCCCGGCCGCCCGACGAGCCGGCACCGCCGACATGGGCGGCATCCGCTACGACACCCTCGCTCCCGACGCCGAGGCCTGTTACCTCAGCGCCGGCCTGCCCAGCCTTCTGCATCTCCCCGCCCCCCGCGGAAAAGGCGACACCGTCGTCCTCGGCGCCCCCGACATCCTTTACAACGACCGCCTCGACAAGCAGGGCAACGCCTCGCTCGCCCTGCACCTCCTGGGCTCCCGCCCCCACTTGGTCTGGTACCTCCCCTCACTCTCCGACGACCAAGCGGCAACCGACTCCGAGCGCCGCAGCTTCTTCGACCTCATCCCCTCGGGCTGGCGATGGGGCACGCTGCAACTCGCCGTCGCCGCCGTGCTCGCCGCCCTGTGGCGCGCCCGCCGCCTCGGCCCCCTCGTAGCCGAACGTCTCCCCGTGGTCATCCGCGCCTCAGAGACAGTCGAGGGCCGTGCCCGCCTCTATCGCAGGGCGAACGCCCGCGACCGCGCCGCCACCGCCCTGCGCACCGCCGCCCGCAACCGCCTCGCCCCCCTCGTCGGCGTCCCCCCGTCCCAGGCGCACGCGCCCGAGACCCTGATCCCCGCCCTGTCCACGAGACTTCGCTCCCCCGGCCAAGACCCGCACCTCCTCCTCTTCGGGCCGCCCCCGGGCAACGACGCAGCGCTCATCGCCCTAGCCGACCAACTCGACGCCCTCGAAAGAGAGGTACGCCACTCATGATGGACCCGACCACTGACAACGGGCCCACCGGAGATCCCCGAAGCTCGCGCGCTTCCCTCGAAGCCCTGCGCGCCGAGATCTCCAAGGCCGTGGTCGGCCAAGACCCCGCCGTCACCGGCCTCGTCGTCGCCCTCCTCTGCCGCGGCCATGTCCTGCTGGAAGGCGTCCCCGGCGTGGCCAAGACACTGCTTGTCCGAGCCCTCGCCGCGAGTCTCGAACTCGACACCAAACGCGTCCAGTTCACCCCCGACCTCATGCCGAGCGACGTCACGGGCTCCCTTGTCTACGACGCCCGCACCACGGAGTTCTCCTTCCAGCCCGGCCCGGTCTTCACGAACCTCCTCCTCGCCGACGAGATCAACCGCACCCCGCCCAAGACCCAGTCCTCCCTCCTCGAAGCAATGGAGGAACGCCAGGTCACGGTGGACGGCACGCCCCGCCCGCTCCCCGAGCCCTTCCTGGTGGCGGCCACCCAGAACCCCGTCGAGTACGAGGGCACCTATCCCCTCCCCGAGGCCCAACTGGACCGCTTCCTCCTCAAGCTGACGGTCCCTCTCCCCTCCCGCCAGGACGAGATCGACGTCCTCACCCGCCACGCCGAGGGCTTCAACCCCCGCGACCTGCGCGCCGTCGGCGTACGCCCCGTAGCGGGCCCCACCGATCTCGAAGCCGCCCGTGCCGCGGTCGCCAAGACCTCCATCTCCCCCGAGATCACCGCCTACGTGGTCGACGTATGCCGCGCCACGCGCGAATCGCCCTCCCTCACCCTGGGCGTCTCCCCCCGAGGCGCCACGGCGCTGCTCTCCACCGCACGCGCCTGGGCCTGGCTCACCGGCCGCGACTACGTCATCCCCGACGACGTCAAAGCCCTGGCGCTCCCCACACTCCGCCACCGCGTCCAGCTCCGCCCGGAGGCCGAGATGGAAGGCGTCACGGCGGACGCCGTGATCAACGCGATCCTCGCCCACGTCCCGGTCCCCCGCTGATGGCCCTGACCGGACGCGCCGCCCTCCTGGCAGCCCTGGGCACCCTCCCCGTGGGCCTCTGGGACCCCAGCTGGACCGGCATCCTCGCCGTCAACACCCCGCTGGCCCTGGCCTGCGCCTGCGACTTCGCCCTGGCCGCGCCGGTACGCCGCCTCGGCCTGACCCGCTCCGGCGAAACCTCCGTACGCCTCGGAGAAACCGCCGATGTCGAGGTCACCGTCACCAACCCCTCCGGCCGCCCCCTGCGCGCCGACCTCCGCGACGCCTGGCCGCCCAGCAGCTGGCAGCGCGGCACCGAGACGGCCGCCTCCCGCCACCACCTGACGATCCCGCCCGGCGAACGCCGTCGGCTCACGACGCGCCTGCGCCCCACCCGCCGCGGCGACCACCACTCGGACCGCGTGACCATCCGCTCGTACGGCCCCCTGCGCCTCTTCGCCCGCCAGGGCACCCACAGAGTCCCCTGGACCGTACGAGTCCTGCCGCCCTTCGCCAGCCGAAAGCACCTCCCCTCCAAACTGGCCCGCCTGCGCGAACTCGACGGCCGCACCAGCGTCCTGACACGCGGCCAGGGCACCGAGTTCGACAGCCTCCGCGACTACGTACCCGGCGACGACACCCGCTCCATCGACTGGCGAGCCACGGCCCGCCGGTCCACCGTCGCGATCCGCACCTGGCGTCCGGAACGCGACCGGCACATCCTCGTGGTGCTCGACACCGGCCGGACCTCAGCCGGCCGCGTCGGCGACACCCCGCGCCTCGACGCCTCCATGGACGCCGCCCTGCTCCTCGCCGCCCTGGCTTCCCGCGCCGGCGACCGCGTGGACCTCCTCGCGTACGACCGTCGAGTACGAGCCCTGGTTCAAGGCCGGTCAGCGGGTGACGTCCTGCCCTCCCTGGTCAACGCCTTGGCGACCCTGGAGCCCGAACTCATCGAGACGGACGCACGAGGCCTGACATCGACGGCCCTGCGCACGGCGCCACGCAGTTCCCTGATCGTGTTGCTCACCAGCCTCGACAAGGCTCCCGTCGAAGAAGGCCTGCTTCCCGTGCTTTCTCGACTCACGAAGCGCCACAAGGTCTTGGTCGCATCAGTAGCCGACCCGCACATCGAAAAGATGACGACCGGCCGCGGAACAGTGGAGGCTGTATACGAAGCGGCAGCAGCCGCCCAGTCCCAGTCGGAACGCCGGCATACGGCGGAGCAACTCACACGCCGCGGAGTCACAGTCGTGGACGCGACCCCAAATGACTTGGCCCCCGCCCTGGCAGACGCCTACCTTTCCCTCAAAGCCGCAGGCCGTCTTTAAGGAAACAGCAGGGGGGCAAACGCAAAAAAGCCTCAGTCCCCGGACATTGTCCGGGGACTGAGGCTTTTATCAAAATTAGTTCGGCGGCGTCCTACTCTCCCACAGGGTCCCCCCTGCAGTACCATCGGCGCTGTGAGGCTTAGCTTCCGGGTTCGGAATGTAACCGGGCGTTTCCCTCACGCTATGACCACCGAAACACTATGAAACTGTCAACCGCACCATGCGTGACCACACATGGGGTTGTTCGTGGTTTCAGAACCAACACAGTGGACGCGAGCAACTGAGGACAAGCCCTCGGCCTATTAGTACCAGTCACCTCCACCCGTTACCGGGCTTCCAGATCTGGCCTATCAACCCAGTCGTCTACTGGGAGCCTTAACCCTCAAAGGGGTGGAATACTCATCTCGAAGCAGGCTTCCCGCTTAGATGCTTTCAGCGGTTATCCTTTCCGAACGTAGCCAACCAGCCATGCCCTTGGCAGGACAACTGGCACACCAGAGGTTCGTCCGTCCCGGTCCTCTCGTACTAGGGACAGCCCTTCTCAATATTCCTACGCGCACAGAGGATAGGGACCGAACTGTCTCACGACGTTCTAAACCCAGCTCGCGTACCGCTTTAATGGGCGAACAGCCCAACCCTTGGGACCGACTCCAGCCCCAGGATGCGACGAGCCGACATCGAGGTGCCAAACCATCCCGTCGATATGGACTCTTGGGAAGATCAGCCTGTTATCCCGGGGTACCTTTTATCCGTTGAGCGACGGCGCTTCCACAAGCCACCGCCGGATCACTAGTCCCGACTTTCGTCCCTGCTCGACCCGTCGGTCTCACAGTCAAGCTCCCTTGTGCACTTACACTCAACACCTGATTACCAACCAGGCTGAGGGAACCTTTGGGCGCCTCCGTTACTCTTTGGGAGGCAACCGCCCCAGTTAAACTACCCATCAGACACTGTCCCTGATCCGGATCACGGACCGAGGTTAGACATCCAGCACGACCAGAGTGGTATTTCAACGGCGACTCCACACACTGGCGTGCATGCTTCACAGTCTCCCACCTATCCTACACAAGCCGAACCGAACACCAATATCAAACTGTAGTAAAGGTCCCGGGGTCTTTCCGTCCTTCTGCGCGAAACGAGCATCTTTACTCGTAGTGCAATTTCACCGGGCCTATGGTTGAGACAGTCGAGAAGTCGTTACGCCATTCGTGCAGGTCGGAACTTACCCGACAAGGAATTTCGCTACCTTAGGATGGTTATAGTTACCACCGCCGTTTACTGGCGCTTAAGTTCTCAGCTTCGCACACCCGAAAGTGCACTAACCGGTCCCCTTAACGTTCCAGCACCGGGCAGGCGTCAGTCCGTATACATCGCCTTACGGCTTCGCACGGACCTGTGTTTTTAGTAAACAGTCGCTTCTCGCTGGTCTCTGCGGCCACCCCCAGCTCAGAGTGCAAGACTCATCACCGGTGATGGCCCCCCTTCTCCCGAAGTTACGGGGGCATTTTGCCGAGTTCCTTAACCATAGTTCACCCGAACGCCTCGGTATTCTCTACCTGACCACCTGAGTCGGTTTAGGGTACGGGCCGCCATGAAACTCGCTAGAGGCTTTTCTCGACAGCATAGGATCATCCACTTCACCACAATCGGCTCGGCATCAGGTCTCACCCTCATGTCATCCGGATTTGCCTAGATGACGGGCTACACCCTTACCCCGGGACAACCACCGCCCGGGCTGGACTACCTTCCTGCGTCACCCCATCACTCACCTACTACCACCTTGGGCTGGCGGCTCCACCACTTTCCTTTCCCCGAAGGGTCCGGAACAGCTTCACGGCCTTAGCATTAATGGGCTCGATGTTTGACGCTTCACAGCGGGTACCGGAATATCAACCGGTTATCCATCGACTACGCCTGTCGGCCTCGCCTTAGGTCCCGACTTACCCTGGGCAGATCAGCTTGACCCAGGA